>JALGVG010000221.1 GCA_029819875.1 Candidatus Zipacnadia bacterium
AGCTTCCTTGAAGAAGGGCCTGTGAGAGCGGCCTTGCGCGTGGACTACCGGCTGCGGGACACCGCCGGCCACTATCACGGCGACGGCCTGCTGGAAGCATACCTATATCCCGACGGTGACCTGGTTTTTCATGTCGCCTTGCGCATTCTCGATAGCCTTTCCCACCGCGTTATAAAAGATGCGTGGCTGGAATTGCCGTTTGCCGGCAATGCCGGCGGGGAACTGGGCACCGGTGCCAAGCTCCCATTCGGGCCAGGTGATGCCGCCAGCGCCCGCTTGCAGGATGAACTGCCGGGCCGCTACCTGCTGCTTAACGGCTTGCAAGGTCCGTCGGCGGCTCTCTACTGGTACGGCAATGAGCGCCTGCTTCTGGATTATGGCTCTCGGCATGGCAAGACCCCGCCATATTATGACAAGTGGCCGCCCAATTACGACCAGGGCTGGGGATCGGCGCGAGATTCATGGGCGGCACACCCCACCTCGCAACTGCGCGTTGAGCCGACCGACAGTGTGACCCGGGTGTGCTTGCACTGGATAACAGGCCATGAAATACCGGCCGCCGGCGTGGTGTGCTTCCGAGGGGTTGCAGCTCTGTCGGTAGCCGAAGACATCGAGCAACTACGCCAGCGCGTGCGTTGGTACCAGGAACCGCTTCAGCCCCAGGCCATTGAGGGGGCACAGTTGCGGCAGTACGATGAGCTGGACGGCGCTCTGGAAATCGCTCGCCGGCAGGCGAAGGCCCGAATTGTGCTGCCGCCTGATCCCGGGCAGCGTGCAGTGAGGTTCAAGATCTTTCGCAGTCTCCGCGATCCCGTCCACGCCGGCGGCCTCACCTTGACCTGCAACGGCCGGCCGCTGCGTGCGCAACTCACCTCGGAGGGTCAATACACCGACGATCCCCTGGTATTTACACCCTTTCACAAGCACGGCACCGCTGATGAGGTCATTGCCACGGTGCGCTTGGACGCTGAGCGCCCCTCGGTTATCGAGTACGCCGAGCGCCCCGGAATGCAGGCGGCGTACCAGCGGCGTGACGAGCACCGCAACCTCATCATTTGGAGCGACAAGAACCCCCAGCGCGGGATGCTGGAGCTGTCACTCGCCGACCTGCGGGCCAGGCACTTTGTCAACTACGGCCGACTGGAACCCGCTATCTGGGAGCTGGAACTGACCGGCTTCCTGTGCTCGTACAACTGGGACCGCGATTACATGGACGATTTGCGTGAACTGCGAATTGACAAGAACGGGCCGGATGCGGTGGAACTGTACTGGCGCAGCGTCAACATCAATGACCGCTGCCAGTCGGAAACATGGCTGCGGATGCCCTATGACCATCCCCGCTTCCGCATGGAGGTGGCTCTGCGGATCACGGTGCTGGAAGCCTGGGAAAACAACAGGTTTGAGGTTTACGACATCTTTCCCTACCCGACACGCCTGCCCCGTAACTGGCACTACCAAACCGTCATGCATGCCAACACCGAGGGCGGCCTGTGGATTACCGACCCGCTGACAGGGACAGCCCAGGTGGTGGAAGGGCCGGCCTACGAATTCTCCGGGGCGGGCGTATTTGCCATGTTTGCCAGCGACCTGGGCAACCTGGTGGTTTACATGCACGACATCGAGCCGGCCGGTACCGTTGTGCGCCACAGCTTGTGCTACAACTACACCGACCACCACGCACAACTGCACCCGCCACGGCCGCCACAGCCCGGCGATACGTTCGCCGTCAAGTACGAGCTGGAGCTGTTCGGAGACGCGCGGACAACCGTGGAGGATGTCAAGCAGATAGCGCTGCATTCCCTTCGGGCCGGCACCATCCAGGTGCCCGAATAATCCACAGGGCCTTATTGCACCTGCGAGCCGTCCAGGCTGGTCGCTACGCGGGGAATGAGTGGATTGGCTGCCAGCCTACGAACGGGGATGACGACCTCGCTGCCCACCTCGGCCTCCTCAACGTCCGTCACATCAATGGCGCATTGCTCCATGGCGATACGGCCGATTATGGGAGCCGACTTGCCCGCAACAAGCACTTCCTGCGGCCCCTTCATGTACTGGCGCAGCCATCGCCCGAACGTACCCGTCAGTGACGCCGGTGCGACGCCCACCCCGTGGGCGTAACCGACCGGCAGCGTCGCCACTCGCGTCCTGCGGTGGCAGACGAATTCTCCTCCGTAGCCGATTCGCGAGCGGGGAGGAAGTTCCTCGAGGGCTATAATGCGGGTGCGGAACTCGAAGGTGTTGCGCAGCTCGAACGGCTTGTTGTGCGCATACGCCGGCCATTGCCCGTACAGCAGCGTCCCGATCCGCACCATGTCCAGGTGTGACTGCGGGTCGTCCAGGAAGCTGGTGCTGGCGGCGGCATGGACGAGGATGTCACGGCGCAGCTCCTCGCGTGCTATGGCTTTCACCATCGACGCGAACATCCTCAGTTCCGCGCCGGGCTTCAGCACATCCAGTATTGATATGCGGTACGACGCAGGCCGTGTGGGATCGAAGTGGGTGTAGACGCCCTCCAGGTGCAGTTCTGACCACGGCGCTGAGAGCTTGATCAGGTCAAGCACCCTCTCCCCGGCCGAGGGCCGGCCCAGGCCGCTGTCCACGTAAATGTGGAAACGAACCGTCCGCGCCGCCCGTTCAGCCACCGCTCTCAGGCCCAGCAGTTGCTCCTCATTCGTAATGGTTACCGTCAACCGGTGGGCGACGGCCTCGGCGTACTGCTCCTCCAGCAGCGGCAGGAACACCAGTACCGGCGCCCTTATGCCGGCTTGGCGCAACTGGATGCCCTCCACCAGGTCGCCGACCCCGAGCATGTTCGCCCCTGCCTCCAGGCACGCCCGTGCGGTGGCAACCAGGCCATGGCCGTAGGCGTTGCCCTTCACCACCGCCATCAACTTGCAGCCTGTTGCCAAGTTATTGCGCACCTGCCTGAGGTTATGCTTGATGGCCTCGTAATC
>JALGVG010000052.1 GCA_029819875.1 Candidatus Zipacnadia bacterium
GAGTACCTGGATGCGCTCGGCGAATACGGACGCCATCTGGGCCTGGCCTTCCAGATAGGCGACGACCTGTTGGACCTGTACGGCGATAGCAGGGCCGTAGGCAAGCCCTGCGGCGCCGACGTAGCGGCCGGCCAGTTTACTCTGCCGCTGCTTCATGCCCTCAAGAAGGATACAACCGGCCAGTTGAGCACAATTGTCAAGCGCATAGGCTCCGAGGGGGCAAAGGAGGCCGCAGTCAAGGAATTGGCCGCAATGGTCAAGCAGTTGGGCGGGTATTCGTATGCCCATGCCAAGATGCGCATGTTCGCCGATGCGGCCCAGCAGGCCTTGAGCTGCATACCGGACAGCGAGGCTTGTACCGCCCTGTGGCGGCTGGCGGATTATGTCTGCCAGCGCGTGCCGTAGGGTGTGGATAGATACCGGTGGCTGACCTGGCAGTAACGCGGGCAGTGAGGCGTGGAAGATGGCCGTTACTGTTGCAGGCGGTCCAAGCCGAATAGCTTGATGGCGTTGGCCGTGGTAACAGTTGCCAGCTCTTGGACAGAGACTCCGCGTACTGCAGCAACCTGCGCGGCGATTATGCTGAGGTTGGCTGGTTCGTTGCGTTGTCCTCGTCGGCCTTGGGGAGGAAGGTAGGGGCAATCAGTCTCCAAGATGAGCTGTTGCACGTCGGCTTGGGCGACGGCAGCACGCAGCCGGCCGGACTTGGGGTAAGTCACCGTTCCTCCTATACCCAGGTAGTATCCCCGGCTCAGACACTCGCGCGCAAAGTCAGGCCCCCCACAGAAGCAATGCATGATTACGATTAGATCGTCGGCCGCCTCCTCTGCCAGTATGGCCAGCACCTCTTCATCAGCCTCGCGGTTGTGAATGATCAAAGGCTTGTCCATTTCGCCGGCCAGGTGTATCAGCGAGCGGAACAGCCGGCGCTGCAGTTGCCGGGGGGCGAGATCGCGGTAGAAATCCAGGCCGGTTTCGCCAATGGCAACCACCCGGTCCGACCCGGCCATCTGGCGCAGTTGCGCGATGGCCTCGTCATCAGCTTCGGCAGCATCATGAGGGTGGATGCCCACCGCCGCCCACAGATCCTGGTGCTTGTCCGCCAACTCGATGGCCAGGCGGCTGGAGGGTATGTCATAGCCGACGTTGATGACCTGGGAGACGCCGGCGGCACGGGCGCGCCGCAGCACCTCGTCGCGGTCCGCAGCAAAGCGCGGGTCTTGAAGATGAGCGTGAGTATCAATGAATACAGGTACCATGACTTCTTGGAGTTGTCGCCAGCCGCGCCTTTTGATCCTGCCGCAGGTTGCGGCCCGGGCCTTGGCTGTGATCAGCGTGAGCGCCGCGGTCGCCCCGGGTTGCTGCTTATATCGATTCGTTGTCGAACCGATGGGCGGCGGCGAGCAGCACGCCGGCGACGCAACAGGGGATCCTCGTCCTCATCCTCAACCCCTTGGCCGTTGAGCAGCCATCGCTCCGCGGAGGATGTGCTATTGCGGGACAGCCCGGTGACTATGATGACCGATTGGAGGATAATAATCATGACCAGACATGCGTCGGTGAGGGTCATGGGACGGTAGATGCCAAGTAGATCCTCGGAAACCCACTGCAGGAATAGAACACCGGGGAAGAAAATCAGAAGTCCCAACAGGATACCGGCAACTACGCGCATCCGCCTCATCCCCAAACATTGCAGTGAAATATAGTGCAGACTCGTGCAGCGTTCATTGGACTCGATTCATCTGGCCGGGCGCCGGCTTCAGGCGCAATTGTTGGCTTACGCTGGCTTGTTGTTACATTGTACGCAACTGCGCCCGCGAAGGCAAGGGGCGGGCCGATATTTGACAGCTTTTGTCGTCACGCCGGCTCAATCTCCAGGCTTATGTCCACGGCCGGGGCCGAATGCGTAAGCTTACCGATGGAGATAATGTCCACGCCGGTGGCGGCAACATCAGCAACCGTCTGCAGGCTGACCCCCCCGGATGCTTCCACGACCGCGCGCCCTGCGACAAGCGCAACCGCCTGGCGCATCTGCTCCGGCGACATGTTATCCAGCATTATTATGTCGGCTCCGGCCTCCACCGCCTCCTGCACCTGCGGTAGACTGCAGCATTCGATTTCAATGCGCAACGTGACCGGCCTGCCGGCCTTGGCCGTTTCAAGGGCCCGGCGGACACCGCCGGCCAACTTGATGTGATTGTCCTTGATCAGGATCCCGTCGTACAAGGCAAAACGGTGGTTGTGGCCACCGCCGGCCCGCACCGCCGCCTTTTCCAGCGCACGCAGCCCCGGGGTGGTCTTGCGCGTGTCGACAATGCGCACTCCAGTTTCCGCCACCGCGTCCACGAACCGGCGTGTGAGGGTGGCGATTCCGCACAAGCGCTGTAGAAAGTTGAGTGCGGTCCGCTCCGCTGCAAGCAGTGCATGGGCGGGACCTTCGACGACGGCCAGCACCTCACCGGCCTCGAACTGCTCGCCTTCAAGTTTGAGTGCAGAGAAGCTGCAGCCTGCGTCTACCTGCCGGAAGCACTCGGCGGCCACCGCCAGGCCGGACAACACGCCCGCCTGCTTTGCAATGAATTCGCCCCGGCCTTCCAGGGCGGCAGGGACGGTCAGGCGCGAGGTGATGTCACCGGGGCCAATGTCCTCGGCCAGTGCCCTGGCAACCGCCTGCCGCACTACAAGTTCGGTATCCTGCGCATCAGTCATTGCTATTTGATTGCGGTGATACGATTGCCCTCGCCGACCTGCACCACTTTCATCTTGCTGTTGCGGGCCTCTTCTTCAGTCATCTGGACGTAGGATATGATATGGACGTGATCGCCCACCATGGCCTGGCGCGCGGCCGGGCCGTTAAGTTCAATTATCCCACTGTCTCTTTCACCCTCAATGACGTATGTCACAAAACGCGCCCCGTTTTCCAGGCACACGACCTGCACTTGCTCATCTGGCAACAGGTCGGCGGCTTCCATCAAGCGCGCGTCAATGGTGATGCTTCCGCCGTAGTTGAGGTTGACGGCGGTAATAGTGCAGCCGTGCAGTTTCGATTTGACCATGGTTCGCAACATCAGCTTCGTCCCTCTACTTTAATGTTGTCAATCAGGCGCGTGGAACCCAGGTAAGCGGCCGCGGCGATGACCATCGGCACGCCTTGGTCCTCGCGCGGCTGCAGTGTTTCAGGATGCACAGCCTGTACATATTGTAACTTAAACAGGGGCTCCTTTTCCAGGGCCTGCCTGGTGATCTTCTCTACTTCAAACCCGCTGGCTCCTTGTGCCGCCGCCTTGGCGCCCTCGCACAGCGCGCGGTACAGGGCGGGTGCTGCGCGGCGTTCCCGGGCGCTGAGATAGAGGTTGCGCGAACTGACAGCCAGACCGTCAGCCTCCCGCACCGTCGGTATCGGCACGATCCGGACGGGGAAGTTGAGGTCGGCAACCATGCGCTTTATGACAATGAGCTGCTGGTAGTCCTTTTCCCCGAAGTATGCCGTATCCGGCTCGACGATGTTGAACAGCTTGCTGACCACGGTTGTCACACCGCGGAAGTGCCCCGGCCGAAACTGCCCGCACAAGCCGGCGGTAAGCCCCTCCACCTCAACATAGGTGGCGTGGTCAGGTGAATACATCTCCCCGGCGCTGGGGGCGAACACCAGGTCAACTCCTTCCTTCTCGCACAGCGCCACGTCCTGCTCGAAGGGGCGCGGATAACTATTGAAGTCTTCCCGGGGGCCGAACTGGGTGGGATTGACGAAAATGCTGACGACGCTGACATCGTTTTGGGCAACGCAGGCGCGGATGAGGGCCAGGTGCCCTTGGTGCAGCGCCCCCATCGTTGGTACGAAGCCTACCTGCGCTCCACGCATCCGCGCAGCGCGGACGAACGAACGCACCTCGTCAATCTTCTTGGCAACACGCATAACGTCGCTGCTCCCTGCAATGATGCTTTTTGGCTTAGCGCCACCATTCGCGCGGACTGAATACAGAGCCGACGGCCCAACCTGCCAGGCCGGATATGAATATCGCGTTCAGTCCCAGCCACCAGAACAACACGCCGCAGCCGGTTGAGATATTCGCGATCGCGGCCACAAGGGCCACTAGGCCGAAACAGGCAATGCAATCCCAGGAAAAACGCTCGTTGAGCCAGGCATAAACAACATATACGACTACGGCAAAGCCGGCCCAGACGGCTGCCGATGCAAGAATGTAACACCACAGGGGTGTCGTCTTATCCCCACCTTCGACGATGTCACCGCTCCATTCGACATCAAACGACTCGATGGCGCCGGCAGCGGCGAGGCAACATATCATGGTGAACGCTCCGCCGCAGGCCGACAACAAGCCGTACCATGATATGCCCACAAAACCGATCGTGCCGTCAACGCGGCCGGCCAGTATCGCCAGCCCCAGCCCCGCTATGACACCGACGGCGGCCAACCAATAGTGCACCGTCAGCCGTTGTGGCACCAATAATTCTTCAGGTGGAACGCGTTGCGGCGTGACGGGTATGCTAGACCGTTGGGCGTCCTTGGCCAGCCGTTGCGCTTCATTATACATGTTCCGGGCCAGCCTGTCATTGCCTTCTTCGGCGTAGATCGCACCCAATAATTCATAAGCTGCAACGCAGCGAGGATGGGCATCCAGGATCTCGGCGCATAGCAACTTGGCGTCGTCGTAGCGCCTGGCCTTGAAGTAGGCTCGCGCCCGGGCCAGGCCGGCCTCGACATCAATAACAGGGCGGGGAGGGGGAACGTGGATTTCCAGCTCGGCGTCCGAGAGAAGCTGCTCCTCATAGCGAGCGCGCAACTCGTCATCCATGAGGATGCGGTAGGCGCGGTTGATCTGCACGGCCCTCTCGTGGGCGAGGCGCGGATCGCGGCCGACGTCGGGGTGATGGATGCGCATCAAGTGGCGGTATCGCCGGGCGATTTGCTGCTTGGTAGCACCGACAGGCAAGCCCAGTACTCGATAAGGGTCGAACGTCTCCTTGTCGTTAGACATCCTCACGGACCCAGTAGACTGCCGTAATAGCCCAGGTAGAAGTTAGCAGCCATGTACAATACAATTCCGCCGAAAACTATGACAGCAATGGGGACAATAAGCACTGTCGCCTTCTTGATGGAAGTTTCGGCCTCCGCCTCGAAGTGGTCGGCGACGTTGTCCATCATCGTGTCCACGTTGCCGGTTTGCTCGCCGGTTTGCAACATGCGTAGCACCATTGCATCAATCAACCCGCTGCCGGCGAGGCTTTCAGAAAGCGGCATGCCCTTCTCGACTTTGGGAACAGCCTGCAGAATTGTGGCGCAGATCGCGCGGTTGCCCGTGGCACGTGCAGCCAAGGTGACCGCTTCACTGAACGGGACGCCGGAGCGGTAGCCGGCACTGAGGGCGCGGGCGAACTTGGCCAACGCCAGCTTGCGGACCACGGCTCCCAGAACCGGCACATGTACCTTGAACCGGTCGATCTTTTCCGCGCCTTGGCTGGTAGCACGGAGCTGTCGGTAGATGACAATCAGCGCCGCCAACGGCACGCCGACAATGAACAGGGCGGCGGCAACCGTTTTGATAAGGACGGTGATTGCCGCGGCCGTGCCACGGCTGAACCAGGTGATGAACATCTGGGTGCCCAAGGGGATGAGCACGACGGCAGCGAGCAGGATCTTGGGATAGAAGGTTTCGCGGCTGATGAGGCGGCGGAGCTGCTGCTCCCGCTCGAGGTAATCTGCAACCTGCCCCAGCATCTCGTCCAGCCGCCCGCTGCGCTCTCCCGCCTCGACCATCGCCGCCACCAGCGGGGAAAACAGGTCGGTATACCGCTTCACAACCTCCGAGAACGGCTTGCCGGCCGATGTGGCGTGCACGGCGTCGGCAAAGAACCGCTGCAAGCGGCCGGCCAAGGGGCGCTTTTGCAGCACCTGCAGCGAGCTGGTCAGGCTCATGCCCGCAGTTACCATGGTGGCGAGCTGCCGGAATGCCTCGGCGCGCTGGTCTGCTGTAGCGAGCAACTCCATGGCAAGGGCACCAACCTTCCGTCAGCACGTGTGCTGTTCGCGCCTCACGACCTGTGCCAGGCGCCCGATGCGGCGCACTCCCTCTCCGTCAGGCCTGGCGGCTTGTGCGACCGTTCGCCCGTCCGCAAGCAGCAACCGGGGAGCAATCTCAGCCAACGGCACCAAAACGAACTGTCGCCGACTCATCAGCGGGTGGGGCAACGTCAGCCGTTCACTGCTCACTTGCATATCATCATACACCAGCAAGTCAATGTCAATGTTGCGCGGGCCCCACTTGCGGGTGCGTACTCGTCCCATGCGCTGTTCGACAGCCAAGGCATAAGCCAGCAACTGTTCGGGGGATAGCTCAGTGTGCAGGGCGGCTACCATGTTCAGAAACGCCGGCTGCTCGGTGACGCCCTCGGGCGCCGTCTCGTAGACCGATGATACGGCGGCTACGCAAAGGCGTGGTTCGGCATCGAGCAGCCACAGCGCACGTGCCAGGTTCTCGGCGCGGTGCCCCAGGTTGGTTCCCAGGCCGATGAAACATACTGCCCGGTGCTTGCCTGCGCGGCCGTTGCTGTCTGTCATTATCCGCTCCCCGCCAGGCGCCTTGCCAGCTCATGGTTGTGCGCATGGCCCGTGCGACAGGCTACTATAGTGCCGACAAGGGGGCGGCCCACCAGGTACAAGTCACCGATCAGGTCCACGAGCTTGTGGCGCGCGAACTCGTGGGGAAGCGTCGGCGGTTGGCTGTAGTGGTCGTCAAAGATAATCAGCGAGTTTTGCTCGCTGCCGCCTGTGAACAGCCCCGCCGCCTGTGCCTGCCGCAGTTCGTCAGCCAGCCCCCACGTGCGCGCTGCGGCCAGGCAACCGGCGAAATCATCGGTGCCGGGCCGGAAAGTGGCGAACTGCAGCCCGACAAGCGGATGGGGATGGTCCAGCAAGTAGGCGTATTCCGTTCCCTGTCCGGGAAGGGCGGCGAGGAACTGGTTTTCGCTGCCCACTCGCATCGGCTCGGCTATCACGAGCGGCTCGACAGGCTCGGAGAAATGATGGCAGCCGGCCTGCCCCAGCAACTCCACGAACGGCCGTGCGCTGCCATCGCAGAGAGGGATCTCCGGCCCGTCCACCTCGACCCGCACATCGCTGATGCCCGCAGCCCACAACGCGGCCATCAGGTGCTCGACAAACATCACGCTATGCTCGGTATCGCCGATGGCCGTGCAGTTAGGCGCACTGGTAACCGCACTTATAGTCAGCGGCCAGCACTTGCCCACGTCGGTGCGCTCCAACAGCAGGCCCTCTCCGCACGCGGCGGCCTTCACCGCCACGGTGACGGGGCGGCCGCTGTGTACCCCCGTGGCCGTCAAAGAGCGCGTGCAAGCCACTGTTTTTCTAGCGCATGGCGTCGGCGACATCAGATATCAACTCGGCCAGCCACTTGGGGATGTAAGGGTCGTTGATGATCCGTGAGAATTCGTGCAGCGAACCGGTATTGCCGCCAAGGGCATAGGCACCCAGCGCCTCGCCGCCGAAGGCAACGTAGCCGACGGCCAAGCCACCGGCAGCCAGGGCACCGACAGCAACCCCACCAAGAGCTGCCAGCACGCCGAAGGCCATGCCGCCCATTCCCAACAGCCCCAGCGACAGCCCTCCGAATGACAGCCCTCCCAATGCTATTCCGCCCAGCGACAACACCCCGATGGAGATGTTGCCCATAGCGATGATGCCCTTGGCCACGCGCGGGCGGCCGGAAGCGGCGTCAACGCCGTAGGCTATGTGCACCAACGGCCATCCCCACAGGGTGGTCGGTGACTTGTATTCATATCCAGGCGAGCGGACCTGCCTGCCGAGCTGCTCGACACGCTTCTCCAACTGCTCGATGCGCTCTTGCAGTTCCCGGTTCGTGTCATCCCACATAAAAAAATGGCCTCCGTGGCTAGTATAGCCAGCAGGCCATTGGAGTGTCAAATCACGCCGCGGCAATGCGCGCAGGCGCTGAGCGACTGCTACAAGTACTCGGCGGCGTTTTCAGGCATGGACAGCAGCACGGGTTTGTGAGGCAGTACGCGCGCGAGGGCCTCTATCTCCGGCTCGCCGGGCTCCAGCGGAAGCTCTATCTGCCCCCTGTGCACCACGGAGCGGCAGATGGCCATCATTATCTCGAACCCCCGGTAGGCACTTTCACCATTACAGGGATGCACGGCCCGCGGGTCGTCAAGCCAGTCGGCTATCTGCTGGACGTAAGGGGGCATGTCATGATCATAATCCATGTTGCCGGGGCCGGAGATTACACCGCCCGAAGTGCTGGTCACCGCCCGCCAGCCTCCGCCGGTAAGAACTTCGGCAAAGCCCTCCGTCCCCAGGGCGCCGATGCGGCACTTGCGCCACCAGTAATCTACCTCCGGAACATCAGGCGCGCCGGCCCCGGCCTCGACGATGCCGCGCACACCGTTGCCGAATTGGATGAAGCCTGCGATGTAATCCGGTGAGGGGTGAGCGTCAGTCAGCTTCCCGCGGCCGCTGGCCTGCCCCATCACCCACACCGCCTCGGCTTGCCCGTTGAACCAGCGCATATAGTCGATCAGGTGGGTCATCATGTGCAGCATCCAACCCGTCGCCGTGGCGTACACGGTGTGCACTTTGCCGATGGCGCCGCCGGCGATAATCTCCTTCACCTTCTGGTAATGGGCGCCGTAGCGGTGCTGGTGGCTTACAACCGTTTTGACCCCGGCATCTGTTACCAGGCGCATAATCTCCAGTGCTTCGTTGGTGGAAAGAGCCATCGGCTTTTCGTAGGCGATCAGTTTCACCCCGTGCTCGACGCCCAGTCGGATCATGTCAAGTCGCAGGTTGGGCAGCGTGCAGAAGCACAGGATGTCGGGCTTCGTCCGGGCAAGCAGGTGGGCTGCGTCAGTGCTGGTGACAGGATTGTCCAGCTCGGCTGCCGCCCCCTCCAAGCGCGCAGGGTCGATGTCGCAGATGCCAACTACTTCGAAGCGGGGGTTGGCGTGGAAGGCGGCGGCATGGTGTGTGCCGCGCTTCCCCATGCCGACAATTGCCACTGTGTAGGTGGTTGTGCTCATGAGCAAGCTCCTTATGGTAGGATTTTCAGCCCTGGGTTTGCTCCCACTGATAAATCTTGTCAACGGTGTATTGGAGTTCCGCGTCGGTAAGTTCCGGGTACATCGGCAACGATATGCAACCGGCGGCATTAGCCTCCGTATTGGGCAGCGAGGGAGCCGGGTCGGCCGGCTGGCGCCACGGATAGCCTTCCTGCTGATGGATGGCTATCGGGTAGTGGCACTTTGCATCGATACCGGCGCCCTGCAAGAATTCCAACAATGCGGAGCGTTTTTCCGGCTCGGTCTCGACCACGTAAAGGTGGTAAACGTGGCGGTAGCCCGGCGCTTCGTACGGCAGCTTCAGGCTCGTGTCTTGGAGATTCTCGGTATAGGCCATGGCCAGCTGGCGGCGCTTGTCATTCCATTCGTCAATGTGCTTGAGCTTGACGCTGAGAATGGCAGCGTGCAGGTCGTCCAGGCGGCTATTGTAACCCATAGAGTGCACCGAACGCACAACAGACCCATGATTGCGCAGCACCCTTACGCGTTCGGCCACGTCATCGCGGTTTGTAATGACGGCTCCACCATCGCCGAACGTACCGAGGTTTTTCTGGATGATGAAACTGGTGCATACCGCATCGCTGAGTTCGCCGATTTTGAAGCTGTCTCCTGCCGCCCCGATGGCCTGCGCGCAGTCTTCGACAACCAGCAGGTTGTGCTTGCGGGCGATACGGGAGACGGCGGTCATGTCGGCAGGCTGGCCGTAAAGATGAACCGGGACGATAGCCTTGGTTCGAGGAGTGATGGCTTGTTCGATCTTGGTGACATCGATATTGTTGGTGAGCGGGTCGGTATCCACGAAGACCGGCTTGGCACCGGCAATCCAGATGGCTTCGGCGGTGGCAAAGAACGTATTGGCCACAGTGATAACCTCGTCCCCCGGGCCGATACCAAGCGCCATGAAAGCTAGCCACAGTGCGTCAGTACCGGAGTTGACGCCAACAGCGTGCTTGAGGCTGAAATACTCGGCCAGCTCTTCCTCGAAGCGCCTCAGCGCCGGGCCAAGTACATACTGCCCACTGTCGAGCACTTGGGAGATGGCGGCGTCTATCTCTTTCTTGAGGTTATGGTACTGCCGTACGTGGCCGTAGAAACTGACGGTCATCTGTGCCATCGGCACACCTCCTAGCTGTGGTGTGATATTGAGGCTGTGGCGCCGGCTGTTGTGCTTGGACACCCCTGCGTCGATGTGCAACCGGGGCTCGCCCAAGGCCCAAGCCGGGCGAGTAAGCTACAATCCCAAGGCCGAGCAGGCCCTGGGACTAACTAGACAGTGCCTTGTGGCTTTCCTTGAGTTGCTGGATGATGGGGATGTTCTGGGGGCACTTCTGCTCGCATGCTCCACACTCGATGCAGGCATCGGCCTGCAGGAGCCCGTCGCGGTTATCCGGGCCCAATTTCGCGTACTGCTGCTTGGCAAGCTCCGTCAGGCCCCATACACGGTGGAGGTTCATTGCCGAGAATATCTGGGGAATACCAACGCCCTGGGGGCACGGCATGCAATATCCGCAGCCGGTGCAGTACAGTTCCATCAACCGCTTGTTCTTTTCCAGGGTCTCTTGGATGGCTGCCTTTTCCTGTGCACTGAGCGGTTCCTTGCGCGAAGCGACCGCACAGTTCTCTTCCACCATTTCAATGGTGTTCATTCCCGACAGGGCGCAGGTTACGTTGGGGTTGGACAGCACGAAACGCAGTGCCAGTTCCGGGGTGCTGCGAGCCGATTCTATCACGCTGGTCAGTTTCTGAGAGGTCATTCCCAACCTGCCGCCGCCCACCGGCCCCATAATTGCCACGCCCAGCCCCTTTTCATGGGCATGGGCAATAACGGGCTCGTTGGCGCGGTCCAACAGGTTGTATTGCACTATGATGCCCTCGACATAGCCGTCATCAATGACCTTAATCATGTTTTCCGGCTTGTCGTGCATGGATATGATCAGGTGCTTGATAATTCCTTCGTCTCTTGCGCGCAGTGCTTCCTTCAACGCAGCGCGACGGAACTTCTTCCACCCTTCCCAACCCTGGCCATGGACGACAACGTAAAAATCAATGTAACTAAGACCCAGGTTTTCCAGGGAGGCCTCAAGCCGCTGCCACCAGTGCTTGGGGCCGAAGTCAGAGCATGGATTCTTGGTCGATACGTAGATCTTCTTGGATTTGCGGGCACGAACGGCCTCCCCCACGAGCTTTTCGCTGGCCCCACGCTCGTGATGGCCGGCTGTGCCATAGACGAGGGCCGTGTCAATATAGTTGACACCCAAGTCGATGGCACGGGTCATGCATTCTACTGCATACTCGTCGTCCGCCGGCAATCTCATGGCGCCAAAGCCAAGGGTGGAGATCTTTATCCCCGTCTTGCCATACTCCCGATATTGCATTACCAAACCTCACTGAAGACAACGCAAGCCTTGGGGGCTTGCGTTGGGATTATTTTGTTTTTGAGTAACTTTGGTACGTATTTTATCAGAACGTCTTGTTGCGGTCAAGGCCTTCAGTATCACACGACAGCTCCCGATATTGTAACAAAGACGTTCGCCTTGTCGGCGGGAGGGAATAAGATGAAGGCGCGGCTTGTTGCGGCGGTTGCTACTTTGGCCGCGATCGCTGCCGGGTGCGGAGCAGGAGCCGGACCGCCGGCACCGCCTCCGGTGGCTGATGTCTCTGCAGGCGTCACTGTTCAGGCGGCGGACAATGCGTCGCTTCAAAGCATGGACTTCACCCCGGCATCCAGCGGCAGGATATCATTCACTGCTTACTTCGGCAGCCGCATCCACACGTTTGCCTGGTGCAGTTTCCAGCCGCCTCCTGCCGAACTGGCCCCGATCGTGTTCGTCCGCTCCGATGACCTGTATTGCATGGATGCCACGGGCAATCATGCGGTGAACCTGACGAATACCGCTGCCCAATACGAAAGCCACCCCTCGTGGTCGCCGCGCGCCGACCGCGTGGCATTCGCCTGTGGCGGCGATATTTTCGTGATGCGCGCCAATGGCAGCGAGCGGCTCAACCTCACCGAGGCCCTCGGCCCCGGCGTTGACATATGGCCGGCCTGGTCGCCGGACGGAACGCGCATTGCCTGGTGCCGCCGCGTTGACAATGACTACGAGATCTTCGTCATGAATGCGGACGGCTCGGGCGTCACGCAGCTTACGAACAATGACGCCGACGACCGCTGCCCGGCCTGGTCGCCGGATGGCAACAAGCTGGCCTTCAACTCCGATGCCGACGGTGATGACGAAATCTACGTAATGGCCGCCGACGGCACGGCAGTGCGCCAATTGACCGACAATTCTTGGCGTGATGAGGAGCCGGCCTTCTCTCCGGACGGCGGTTTGCTGGCGTTCACTAGTTGGGCTTCGGGCAACGGCGACATCTACACCATGCGGCTGGACGGCTCCGGCCTGCGACAACTGACCCACGGACCGGGCGATGAACTGGGGGCCTCATGGTCGCCTGACGGCTGCCGGCTGTGTTTTGAGGCGCACCACGATACGCTCAGCGAGATATATGTAATAAACAGCGATGGCACTGACCAGCGCAACATCTCCTACAGCAGTCCCGCCGACTTCTTCCCGCACTGGGGCAGTTGCGGCAGCTTTCGGGTGCTGGTGGGCCCTGCCGGCGCCGACAGCGGGTATGACCCGAGCCTGGGCAGATATTGCGACGGGGTGCTGGCGGCTTTCAGTCCCAACGGCCTGTACACGACCGTCGGCATCATGGCCCTAGGAGGAGAGCTGACCATTGCGCCCGTGGAGGGAGAATCCCCGTTGCCGCTGGTGGACGTGTGTACGGCCGGCCGCCTGCGGGTGATGGAGGACATGGGCCGGGGAGTGCCGGTGCGGGCACACATCGATCCCGTTGATGGCGAGCTGACCGGCAACATCAAGCGCGCCTTGATTGCGTTCGATCCGTGCACCGGGAAGGTTGCCACCGTAGCGGCGTTTGCCGGCAGCGTCACCACCAACCAGGTGCATGGCACCGAAAAGCTGCGCGCCGTCAGGCACGGGGATACCGTGGTAGTAACCGGAGAGTTTTCGCGCGCGGTGACGTACAAGGAGGGCGAAGCGATCGGCCTCACGGATGTGCACGGGTCGCTGATTCTTGATGCTGCCGACGGTACTGCATATTGAGCCGAAACGGAGGGGAAATCCCTGATGCCTAGATACAATTGCGCTCTGCTTGTCGTAACACTCTGCAGCTTGGTTGCCGGTTGCGGAGGGGGAAGTTCAATGCTTCCGCCTGATGACGAACCACCAATTACATTTCCTGAGGGAGTTGCCTTGCAGGCTGTTGATCCGTCGGCTATCGAGCGGGTGGATTTTACCCCTCCCGGCAATCCATCGGGAACTGCCTTTATCGCTTTCAGCGGCACGACCATCACCGTGGCCGCGGTGAGCTGTGCGGCCGCGCCCCCCGCCGATGCAGCACCCATCCTGTTCGTGCGTGACGGCGATATATGGGTGGTGGAGCCGGACGGCAGCAACCCGCGCTGCGTGGTCGACATGCCCGGCCCTCTGTACAGACCCCGGTGGTCGCCGAAGATGAGGCGGATATTGTGCGACGATGGTAATGACCTGTTATGTTGCGATGCGGCCGGCGGCAATGTAATCAACTTGACTGACGGGGC
>JALGVG010000222.1 GCA_029819875.1 Candidatus Zipacnadia bacterium
TCATCCGCGCTACGAGGCGCGTGCAAAGTTGTATTCGTACCGCATCCTCAATCGCGAGGCCGGCTCGCCCTTCATCGGGCGGTATGCATGGCATTTGACAGAGTCGTTGGACACCGAAGCCCTCCGCGCCGGGGCAGCCTATCTGGTCGGAGAGCATGATTTCGCGGCATTCTGCGCGGCGGGCAGCGCAGTGAAACATACCGTACGAACGCTGTACCGCCTTGACTGCCAGCAAGACGGCGACATTATTGAGCTGAGGTTCGAGGGCAACGGTTTCCTGTACATGATGGTACGCATCATTGTCGGAATGCTCGTTGAAGTCGCGGCCGGCAGGTTGATACCTGATGACGTGAAGGCCATCTTGGAAAGCCGGGATCGTAACCAGGCCGGTCCCACGGCACCACCGCAAGGTTTATGCCTGGTGCGCGTTTTCTACTGAAGCATCGTCGTGGGAGCGCTCCGGAGGAACAAGGAGTAAGGAAAGATGCACAATCTGAAGACACGTTCAGTCAAAGCCGAGGAGGTCACCCATGACTGGTGGGTGATCAGCGCCGCGGGCAAGCCGCTGGGCAGGCTTGCTGCCCGAGTGGCAAGCATACTGCGTGGCAAGCACAAGCCCTCCTTTACACCTAATGCCGACTGCGGCGACTTTGTCATCGTCACAGATGCCGCCAAGGTGGTACTGACGGGCAATAAGCTTGTCGACAAGATCTACTATCGCCATTCGGGATATCCAGGCGGTTTGAAGGCCGAGTCGGCCGGGCACTTGCTGCAACGCAAGCCGGAAGAGTTGATACGCAGGGCGGTGTGGGGAATGCTCCCTCACACTGCTTTGGGCCGCAAACAGCTCAAGAAGCTGAAGATTTATGCTGACAGTGAGCATCCCCATGAAGCACAGCAGCCGCGGGAGTTGTCGCTGTAGGGCAGTTCACTGCGAGGAGGCATTGTACATTGGCTGAAGCAAGATATTACGGAACCGGACGGCGCAAGGATGCCGTAGCACGAGTATGGATAATTCCGGGCATGGGCAAAATAACTGTCAACGGCCAGTCCGTGGCCGAGTACTTCCATCGCCCGAAGCTGGAAAAGATGGTAGTCGCACCGCTGCAGGTTACTGACACCGCGGATAAGCTCGACGTGATCGCCCATGTCAAAGGCGGCGGCAAGGCGGGCCAGGCCGGAGCTGTCCGCCACGGCATCGCCAAGGCCTTGGTGGAGATGAACGAAGAGTATCGCAGCATACTGGGTCCCTCAGGTCTGCTTACTCGTGACCCCAGGGTCAAGGAGCGAAAACACGCCGGCTTCCGGCGTGCCCGCCGCGGCAAGCAGTTCTCCAAGCGCTAGCCGTTGGCCGGTCTGCGGTGTGACAGATCACCAGGTAACCCTCGTTGCGCGCAAAACAGTCAGCCGCCGGGCGTAACCGGCGGCTGCGTCGTATGTCCTAACATACAAGCAACCACGGGTTACCGCAAGGCACCCTGATCGTCGCCTTGTTGCAGAAAGGGAGTTCATGCCTTATGTTCAGGTGGCACCGAAACGCTTGTGCGGGGGTGCTGTTGCTTGCCTGCCTGGCCGCATCCGCCGATGAGGCAGTAGTACCTGCGCGGCCCGGCCTGTTGGAACCGGTAGTAGCCTACGCGACAAGCCACTACGATAAAACGACCGGCCTTATTACTGACAAGTATGGCCGACCCGACGTGGTAGGCAGCAGCATCGGTTTCGTGGCGGTGGCCCTTGCCGGGTCCGAGAAGAACCGGCAACGGGCCCGTGACGTGCTAAGCGCCATACTAAGCAACCAGGACACCACCGAGCACTCAGCCACTTGCGGCCACTTCAAGTGGCTGGGTGGCCCAAAGGCGGATTACCAGTCATCAGCGACGCTTTACGTGGTCCCGTTGCTGGCCTATATCCACGTCACGTATGGGAGCGCTGTCTTGGGAAGTGACTTGGACGGCAGGGTAATTGCGGCCCTGCAATTGGGCAAGACCGCCCTGCAGCGTGACGAGAGGCGTGGCGAGGATGGCACCACATACCTGTTGCGTGCTGCGGCTCTGGCCGCCGCCGGGCGCGCCTTGGATGACACAGGGCTCGTCAGCCGTGCGGTCGAGCTGGCAGCCAAATGGGGCAGGCGCGTGCGGACCCATGGCATGCCTGAAGGTCACAGCCCCACCTACGACGCCTTGAAGGTTGCTGCGCTGCGCTGGGTCTGTTGGGCCGGCCCGGCCCGGGCGGGCCTCGAGGACGCCTACAAGTTGTTATGGTTCGATTTCGTCCAACGTGCCGACAAAAACACCGGCTGCCTTGCCGGTGCCATCCGCACGGCTTTCGGCGATGATTACCTGACCGGCGCCTCCGTTGCGAGCTATCTGATCTACTTCGACCTCGGAGGACCGCGGCCGGCCGTCATCGAGCCATTTGCCGCTTATCTTCTGGTTCCGCCGCCCTTGGGTATCGTCGTTTCTCCTCCTTCGATGCCCCTTACCGTGACCACCGCCTGCGACGAGCCGGACGCGGTTACACGAACCGACACCTTCGTCTGCCCCGACTTCACCCTCGGGACGCTGTCCGGCCACGTCAATGACGATGCCATACTGGCCTTGGTCACGTATAGCCTGGGTGGAGACCAGCCGACAAGCTACTTCTTCATGCGCGGCGGACCCGCCTCTGTCAGCAGCATCCAGCATGAGAATACCGCCATTGTTTCCGTGGACTTCGACAATCTGGGGGGCCGGGGCCGCCAGCAGGCGTGGGTGGATGGCATCATCGGCACCAGGTACAACATCGAACGGGTGCTGCTGTTTGGAACCGACTGGCCAGGCTTCGACGTCGCCGTGGGAGAGATGAGCGTGCTGGCGGTGCAGACGCGTAATTGCTACCTTGCTGTCCGCCCCTTGCATTGTGGGCCGGCCGTG
>JALGVG010000223.1 GCA_029819875.1 Candidatus Zipacnadia bacterium
GTTACAAAAACCGGCGCCGAGTATGTGGAGGTCAGCGACGGCGTCCAAATCTGCAAGAATGCATTCTCAACCGGCGAGGTGCTGGGCAACGTCATCGAACAAGCTCTGATAGTAGAGACAGCCGAAGGTGCAGTTGTGATAACAGGCTGCGCTCACCCGGGCGTCGTCAACATGGTGAGGAAGGCCGTACAGGTGAGGAAGGCGAACGTTCATACGGTACTCGGCGGGTTCCACATGCACAGCATGTCCGACCGCCAGATTCAAAGCATCATCAAGCAGTTAAAGGAGCTTGGAGTTAAGAGGGCCGGTCCCTGCCATTGCTCGGGCGACCGCACCCGCGAACTTTTTGAGAAGGAGTTCGACGGCGATTATCTTGCCGTAGGAGTCGGCAAGAAACTCAAGTTTCGTGCGCCTGAATAGCACCCAGTCCAACTCGTGCGGAGGGAACAACCATGAAAGTCGCAGTCGCAGCATCAGGTAACACGTTGGATGCGCCAGCCGACCCACGCTTCGGCCGGTGCCCGTACTACGTGATTGTTGACTCGGATACGATGGAATATGAAGCCATTGAGAACGCAGCAACGATGCAAGGCAGCGGTGCGGGCATTGCCGCTGCACAACTGGTGGCCAACTCCGGTGCCGAGGCCGTAATCGCCGGCAACTTCGGGCCGAACGCTTTCCAGGCGCTGGCGGCCGGAGGCATACAACTGTATGCCGGCGCGACCGGCACGGTGCGCGATGCGGTCGAAGCCCTAAAGGCAGGGCGGCTGCAGTCCCTGAACGGGCCAAGTGTGCAATCGCACTTTGGAATCGGTGCCGGGGGCGGCGCTGCCACTGCCGGTCCGGGCGCAGGAGCCGGTATGGGCGCAGGCATGGGCCGTGGAATGGGAATGGGCGGCGGCATGGGGCGAGGCATGGGACGCGGTATGGGCATGGGCGGCGGTATGGGCGGCGGAGGGTTCGCCTGGCAACCCCAGCAGCCGCCGGTGCCCCCACCTCCCCCCGGACCGCCACCTGCCGGTGAGATGTGGGGCCCTGGCGCGGAGCCGAGCAAGAACGTTCAATTGCAGATGCTTCGCGGACAGGCACAGATGATTCAGGCTCAACTCGAATGGATTAATGAGCAAATCAAACGGCTTGAACAGGACGACAAACCGTAGGAGGCGAGTTCCATGCCCCGAGGAGATGGAACGGGTCCATTGGGTCAGGGCCCCGGGACGGGCCGTGGTGCCGGTATGGGGCGCGGCAGCGGTCGGGGACGCATGGGCGGGTCCGCGCTGGGGCCGGGCGGCAAGTGCGTATGCCCCAACTGCGGGACAACCGTCCCGCATCAACAAGGCGTGCCGTGCTACAGGGTAAAATGCCCGAAGTGCGGACAGACAATGACGAGACCGAGTTAGGGCAACAGTGTGCCTGGAGCAGAGGAGGTGAGTATCTATGCCGGGTTTGGACGGAACAGGGCCGATGGGAATGGGCCCGATGACCGGAGGCGCTCGGGGATGGTGCAACCCGTACAGTTGGTTGTACACGGGCGGCCTGGGCTACGGTGCTCCTTACGGCGGCCCTCTTTATTCCACGTGGGGCAGGCCGGCCTACGCACCGCCGGTGGCCGGCTGGCCGACCCTCGGTTACGGACTTGGTGCCCGTCCATTCGGACTTTACTGGGGCCGCTTCTGGCCTTACTATGGATACGGCTGGCCCTGGTGGGGTGCCGGTCGGGGCCGAGGCATCGGTTTAGGCATCGGCCGCAGGCGCTGGTGGTAGAGGCGGGTATCACCCCCGAAAGTAGCAGCGGTCGGTTGAGGAACCGAACTGTTGATACAGTCGTTTCCCTGCAACCGGCCGCCGCCAGTTCTCGTAAGCAATGACGATGTCTTTATAAAATATGCCAACTCGCCGGGCGGGTATCATTCCTGCCCGATGTTGGTTTGAGGAGGACAAGTAGATGGCCCAGGTGGGTTGTGCCTTTTGCCCGGGAACCGCGTGTACGGCAGAAGACATTGAGAGCACACCACAGTTGTGCCCCCGCCGAGTCACACCCGAGGCTCTCGAGCAGGCTGAGCGCATTCGCGGTGGTGACGCGACGGTGAAACGGTACGCCGAGGTGGCGTCTGATGTCGAGAAAACCGGCTATCGCAAGTGGCCCCGTGTCCAGGAGTTGATTGAGTTTTGCGCGCGCCTTCAGATTGAACGAATCGGCGTCGCCTTCTGTGTGGGCCTTCGCGAAGAAACACAGTCGCTTCTGAAGATATTGGAGGGTCATGGACTGTCCGTGGAAGCCGTGGCCTGCACCGTCAACGGCGGCTGCAATCCCGTCGGTCAGGCGCTGGTGCTCAATGCCTGCAATACCCAACTGAATGTTATCATGGGCCTGTGCCTGGGCCATGACATTCTCTTTACGCAGTTTTCCGATGCTCCGGTAACCACCCTGGTTGTCAAGGACCGCGTGACGTGTCATAATACCGTCGGCCCGCTTGTCAACCGATACTGGCGAAATGCCTTGACACCGTCAACCTGAAGGGCGACGACAACCTCAAGTGGAAATGACGGGCTGGCTCCGGAGGCAGCCGGGAATTGAGACTTGCACGGCAATAATGAAAGGTGTGCGCGACCATGGAGCAAGACAATCCGCAGTCCTCAGCCGAACAGCAACGCAAAACGGCCGAGCGGATGGAACAGATGGCGCAGCAGGAGCAGAGAATCGCCGAACGAGCCGCCGCCATCAAGCACAAGTTTGCAATTATCAGCGGAAAGGGCGGCGTCGGCAAGACCACCGTGGCCGTCGGCCTCGCCACTGCTCTCGCACAAATGAAGTATCGCGTGGGATTGTTCGACACGGACGTCACAGGGCCTAATGTCCCCCGCATGATGGGTCTGGAGGGCCG
>JALGVG010000053.1 GCA_029819875.1 Candidatus Zipacnadia bacterium
TGTCCGCCAGCCGGACGTTGACGTAGGCGGCTACCATGTCGCACAGCCGCCCCGCCTGTTCGAGGTTCATGGCCGTGACCACGGCTTCGGGGGGAATGTCATTGCTGAGGTTGGCTATTTCCTCGAACGTGCTGACGATGCTGCGCATCCTGGCACTTATCTCGGGGCCTTCGGGTTCCGTCTCCTTGCGAACGGCCACGCTGCTGCGCATGTACGGCCGTTTCTGCGTAAAGGCCTTGACTTGTGCTCGTCCTTGCCCCTCCACCACCACGCGCAAACTGCCGTCGGGCAGGCCCAGGGCTTGCACCACGCGGCACAAGCAGCCGACAGTGTACAGGTCGGAGGGTTGGGGCTCCTCGGTCTCGGGGCTGCGCTGGGTCAACAACAATAGCAGCTCGTCGGCGCGTTGGGCTTGCTGCACGGCGCGCACGGAAGTATCGCGCCCCACGCTGAGGGGTACCACCATGTGGGGGAATACGACAACGTTGCGCAGCGGCAGCACCGGGAAATCAACCACCCTGTGCTCCTTGTCAGGGGGCGGCGGCGCCTGCGCGTCCTGTACTATGTCCTGTTGGGTAGAACTATCATCGGAAGCCATAATCATTCAAATGCGCGGCAAGGGTGGTGCATACGGCCGTCAAATGCGTACGGCTTTTGCACCACGCTATGCCGTCTTCTGGCCCTCTTCCCCCTTGTACACCAGTTGCGGCGGTTTGCCTTCGCGGATCGTTTCTTCGCCGATAATGCACTGTGCTATGTCATCGCGTGACGGCACATCGAACATCACGTCGAGCATCGTCTCCTCCAGAATGTTGCGCAGTGCCCGGGCCCCCGTGTTGCGACGTAACGCCTCTTCAGCTATGGCGTCGAGAGCCGCGTCGGTGACAACCAGCTCGACCTCGTCCAGCAGTTGCATCATTTTTTGGTACTGCTTGACCAGCGCGTTCTTGGGTTCGACGAGTATGCGCTTGAGCGCCTCCTTGTCCAGGCTGTGCAGGGTGGCGATGTTCTGCAGGCGCCCGATGAACTCGGGGATCAGCCCATAGCGGATGAGGTCCTCAGGCATCACCTGTGCGAGCAACTCGTCTTCGGTCATCTCGACGTTGTTGCTCAGTGCCGCATTGAAGCCGATGGCGCGGTTGTGGGTGCGCTGGCGAATAATGTCCACCAGGCCGTCGAACACGCCCCCGCAGATGAACAGGATGTTCTTGGTGTCTATCTGCAGGTATTCCTGCTGTGGGTGCTTGCGGCCGCCCTGTGGTGGGACGTTGGCTACCGTGCCTTCGAGTATCTTCAGCAGCGCCTGCTGCACGCCCTCGCCAGAAACGTCCCGCGTGATGGAGGGGTTATCCGCCTTGCGCGATATTTTGTCTATCTCGTCTATGTAAATGATGCCGCGCTCGGTGCGCTCGATATCGCCGTCGGCGGCAATGTATAGCTGCAGCAGTATGTTTTCGACGTCTTCGCCCACGTAGCCGGCCTCGGTTATCGAGGTTGCATCGGAAATCGAGAAGGGCACGTCCAGCAGGCGGGCCAGCGTTTGGGCGAGCAGGGTCTTGCCGCAGCCGGTGGGGCCGATTATCAGCACATTGCTCTTGTCAAGCTGCACGTCGTCTTCGAGCTGGCTGAGCCACACGCGCTTGTAGTGGTTGTAGACGGCGACCGAGAGCACGCGCTTGGCATGTTCCTGGCCGATGACGTACTGGTTGAGGTAGTCGTAAATCTGGCGCGGAGTGGGGACGTTCTCGGCCGTCAGGTCCAACCCGGCCTGGCGATGGCGGCTGCGCAGGATCTGGTTACACATCCCCACGCATTCGGCACATATATACACTCCTGGGCCGGCGATCAATTCTTTCACCTGGTCGGGCTTCTCGCGCCCGCAGAAACTGCAACGTAGCTTACGACGCTCCCCGGGGGGACGAATGCTATCCATCTTAACCTCGCCTTTTTTGTCCTGTAGTTACTGTTATTGTTCGGAGTTCGACTGCCTGGGCTGGGCAACACTGTCCACCAAGCCGTAAGCGACGGCCTCCTCGGCGGTCATGTAGTAATCGCGCTCCGTGTCTTGTTCGATCTTTTCCAGCGGCTGGCCGGTGTGCTTGGCCAACACATTGTTGAGCCACTGGCGCAGGCGCAGTATCTCCCGCGCCTGGATCTGTATATCGGTGGCCTGCCCTTGCATACCGCCCCACGGTTGATGAATCAATATACGCGAGTACGGCAACGCGTAGCGGTGCCCCTTCTCGCCGGCGGCCAACAGCAGAGCAGCCATGCTGGCAGCCTGTCCTACGCACCAGGTGTGGACAGGGGGCTGGATGAACTGCATCGTGTCATATATGGCCAGCCCTGATGTGATTGACCCGCCCGGGGAATTGATATACATCGAAATCGGCTCCAGCGGGTCTTCACCCTGCAGAAACAGCATCTGGGCGATTACCAGGCTTGCCATGGTGTCATCGATCGGCTCGCCGATGAAGATAATGCGTTCGCGCAGCAGGCGTGAGTATATGTCGTAGGAGCGCTCGCCGCGCGGTGTTTGCTCAATAACCATTGGGATAAGCATCAGGCCTCGACCTCTTCCTTCTCTTCCTTGTTCTCGTCGGGGGTATTATCGGCTTCAACCTGGCCCGCAGCGGCCGCCTCTTCGCTTTCCGGCCCGGCTTGGGTGCTATCCTGGGCCTGCCCGCTTGTGACGGTTCTGGCCAGCAATCGCGCCTCCATGTCCTCGGCCGGCACTTCCTCTATCTGCGCGGCATCGATGATGACGTCAATGGCCTTGCGTCGCAACACGCGCTGCCGCAAGGTATTCTGCAGTTGCTCTTGCACCTGGACAGCTTGCCTGAGCAAGTCCAGGTCGAGATCTCCTTCACTAGCGTAGACGTTCAACTCCTCCTCAAGTTCTTCGTCACTTACCTGTAGGTTCTCGGCTTCTATCAACGCTTCCCATATCAATTCCAGTTTCAATCCCCGCTCGGCGCGGGCCGTCAACCGCTCGCGCAACTGCTCTTGCGTCATTTCGCCAAGTTCCAGGGCAGCCTGCAAGTCCAGGCCCTGCGCCTGCAAATCCTGCAGGTATCGCTGGTACTCGGCGTCGGCCACTTGTTCGACGAGCCTGGGCGGCAAATCGACCTCCGCTTGCTGCAACAATTGCTCCACAATCTGCTCCTCGAGGGCACGGCGCGCGGCTTGCTCTTTCTGTTCCCGTATCTGCTGGCGCACTCCCTCTCGCAACTGTTCTAGCGTCTGGTACTTGTCAGCGTCCACCTGCTGTGCGAACTCATCGTTCAGCTCAGGCAACTGCTTGACCTTGATTCGCTCGATGGTTGCCTCAACGGTCACGGTTTTGCCTCGCAGCGCCTCGTCCTCGTAGTCATCGGGCAACACTTTCTGGGCCTGTACGGTCTGCCCGACGAGGTGTCCCTTGAGTTTTTCATCTATCGGCGGGTCGTATTCGCCGCTGCCTACGACGATTTTTTGCAGTTGCTCTTGTGGCTCACCCTCGCGCCCTTCAATCCGCACCCTTACCTTGGCTTCGACAATGTCGCCGTCGGCCACCACATCGCGATCTACTTCCCGCTCCTCGGCAAACGACTCACGCAATTGCTGGATCGTATTGTCTATTTCCTCGTCGCTGACCTCCACGGTGGGGCGCAGCAGCTTGAGGCCCTTGTAGTTATGCAGCCGGGCGCGGGGGCGCACGGTGACTATGGCCTTTAGCTGTAGCTCCGACCCCTCCTCGAACTCGATTTCGTCCAGCGTCGGTAACTGGGGCTGGTCTATGACCTCCAGGTCAGCTTGCTCTATTATTCGCGGCAGCTTGTCCTGGACGAACTCCATCCAGGCTGCGTTTCGAATTACATCAGCACCATAGTAGCGTTTGATAAGGCCCTTGGGGGCTTTCCCCGGCCGGAATCCGCGAATCCCGCCGCGCTGTGATAATTGCTTGTAAACATTGTCAAACAATTCATTAACATCTTCAGGTGCCAGGTTCACCGATAGCTCGACGCGACTGCCTTCAAGCGTTGTCGTTTCAAATCTCACTTGTTCTTACCCCATTTTTGCCGCTGATATTATGAACTTAACGCCGCCCCTGCGAACTCGGACGGCGCTGTGGCCTGTAGCGTGTTGGGCACGCAAAGTTTTGTCTACAAACGTGCTACACAATGGTAACAAGCCCGACGGCTTGGCTTATGACGTCAAGGCGAACTGATGGTGGGCGCGGGGAGATTCGAACTCCCACGGGTTTCCCCACATGATCCTAAGTCATGCATGTCTGCCAATTCCATCACGCGCCCGAAAGCTGCAGTTACCACGCCGCCTGATTTACAGGCCCTACGCGGCCTGGATGCTGTCCAGCAATTCGACCAACTGCCGCGCTCCTTCGAGCATCAGCCAGCGCGAGCCCCAGTGTTCGATGCTCGCCGCCCCCTGGTATCCGTCATCCAGCAGGAGGCGCATGATCTGCTCGTAGCTGACAGCGGTTTCGTCGACTGTTTCGATGTTTTTGTACTTGTTCGGCTTGATGTGCAAGTGTCGGACGCGCCCCCGGATCTTGGGGTATCCCTCGGCCAAGGGATCTTCCCCCAACTCCGCGGCGTTGTAGATGTCCCAGGCGACAGCCAGGTTCGGGCTGCCGCCGAGACCATCGATGATCTTGGCTATCTCAGAGCACGTACCTGAACAAGTCGTAGGCTCCGATTCCAGGCAGAAGTAGACACCCTCTTTTTCGGCTTTCTGCACAATAGGCGACAGCTTGTCGACCATCCGGGGCAGCAACCGGTCAATGTCAGGTCGCTGCGCACCCGGCTGCTGGCCGTTGGGATTATGAAAGGCGAAGCCGCGGATTATTCGGGTGCCGAAGCTGTCTGCCAGCCGGCACATCTTGTCAAACCACTGCACGTGCCGGCGGCACTGGGCATCGTCGTAGATGTCACATTTGCCGACCGGCGAGCCTATGCACACAACGCGCGATTCGTACCGGGCCAGGATTTCCTTCATGCGCGCCACTTCATCGTCGGTACACTCGGTAACCGAGCGCCCCCCGATGCCGCGGCGCAACTCTATGTTGTGCACCCCCGCGCGCGCACAGAGGTCAACGGCTTCTTCGAAATTCCTGGACACTTCATCGGCAAAGATGCAAGGTTGAATCATGAAACCTATCCTGATAGTTACCGGCACCCCGGCGGGCGGGGGACGTGCAATTTCAATACGAAATGGTGGGTGCTGCAGGGATCGAACCTGCGACCTGAGGATTAAGAGTCCCCTGCTCTGCCAGCTGAGCTAAGCACCCACCTATATAACTAGCCTGATCCTGCAATTGTAGTCGGCTGGTCCACTCCACAAACCGCTACCGGCTGACGCCTGTACGCACCATTAGCAAGGACGGCGGAAGGCTGCGTGTCGTTCACTGGCGCGCCTGGGAGGATTCGAACCCCCGACACTCGGATCCGAAGTCCGATGCTCTGATCCACTGAGCTACAGGCGCGCAACCGTATTGTCCGTGCGGCCATCGGCACTTCGAATTCCGGAGTGCTTGTCGTGCTGCGGCCGCATTGCGTGGCACCTTCAACAGTGTTGCTAATCCGCTTGGGGTGGACGATGGGACTCGAACCCACAACCACCTGAGCCACAGTCAGGTGCTCTGCCGATTGAGCTACGTCCACCACCCGGAGCCATCGCTGGCGCGCCCGGCCCGATTCGAACGGGCGACCGACGGCTTAGAAGGCCGCTGCTCTATCCACTGAGCTACGGGCGCCTGGATGCAATTTTCTTTACACGGACCCTCGGCGCCTCGCGAGCAAGCCTTGGACCAATGGCGGGCTACCGAGTTGAATCTTGGCCCGCTACAGATTTCTGCATGGAGCGGGAGACGAGATTCGAACTCGCGACATTCAGCTTGGAAGGCTGACGCTCTACCAACTGAGCTACTCCCGCTCCAAACTACAATCAATCTGGCGACGATTTTCGCCTTGGGCTGCGCTGGTTGCCAGTCGTTGGCAACCACCCGGCGCATGCGCTAGCCAAACTGCGCCACGCCCCGCTCGCAACGTGCCGCACTTGCAACATAAGTATATCGGGCACTATATTATACAGTCAAGCCCCTGATTGCACAAGAGGGAAAAACTTCATTCCGCCGCCGCGCCGCTGCGATCTTGGTATACCCGAACTGCGCACTAATAAAATAACATCCATGGCACAAAGGTATCGGGCGCTTGGTGGTCAATATGTCATCGCGGCGTGGTTGTTTGGCTACCGACACCCAAGCGGCGCGACATAACCGCCCTTGAGTTGAGCACTGCAAGTTGCTGGAGGTATTGACAATGCGGTACATCACCAGTCTGCTCATCACCTTGCTCATCATCTCGTGCCTGGCCTTGGCCGCACCGGCCAGCCGGCACCCCATCAACCAGAAGGCAATAAACGCGGTAGCGGCCGGCAAGGTGAAGGTCGCCCGGGCCTCGTGGTGGGGCTTCGACCCCGAGGATTCCACCCAGGCGCTGCAGGATGCCATCAATTCCAAGGCCCCGAAGGTCATAGTGGACAACGTCGGCAAGCCGGGGATCGTGACGGGTATAACGCTGCCCAGCAACAAGGAGATCGTCTTCCAGCGCGGCGTAGTGGTGCTGGCCAAGAAGGGCGCCTTCAAGGGCACTGGAGACTGCCTGTTTACCGCAAGGCTGCAAAGCAATATCACCCTGCGCGGCTATGGCGCCACCTTGCGGATGCGCAGGTCGGACTACGCGGGTCCTGACTACGAGAAAGGGGAATGGCGCCATGTTCTTGCACTGTTTAGCTGCAGCAACGTGCAAGTGTATGGTTTGAAGCTGACCGAGAGCGGCGGCGACGGCATCTACCTGGGCAGCGCCAAGGAGGGCACGACCAATAAGAACATTCTCATCAAGGATGTTATTTGCGACCGTAATTATCGCCAAGGCATCAGCGTTATCACCGCCGACAACCTGCTGATTGAGAATTGCATCCTCAGCAATACCGGCGGGACGGCTCCTTCGGCCGGCATTGACTTTGAACCAAACCGGGCCAGCGAAAGGCTGGTTAACTGCGTGATGCGCAACTGCGTCACCCGCGGCAACGCCGGAGGCGGATACGTGCTGGCCATCGGCGGGAATACGGAGCGAGTATCCTTGCGCTTCGAGAACTGCCGCTCAATCGGTGACAGCGGCCGCGCAGCACACGTTTACACTCGTAACAACCCGCCGAGGGCGGTCAGGGGCACCATCCGCTTCATAGACTGTACTTTTGTGCGGCCACGCGGGGCGGGCATTGTCATCATGGACAAGCCTGCCGGGGGCGCGAGAGTGCGCTTTATTCGCTGCTCAATTCTCGACCCTCAAACTCCCCAGCCGGGGCAGGCACCAATCATGTTTATGACCTACCGCAATGCAACTCAGCCGCTCGGTGGGGTGAGATTCGACCAGTGCACAGTGGCGGTGCGCCGCGGCCAGGTGCCGATGCGGATGGTGGACACGGCCGGCGGTGTCGGCCTGCGCGACGTGGAGGGCACGCTCATTTTGCAGACTGCAGGCGGGCGTAAAGAGATAACGCTGACCAAGGAGTTGCTTGCACGCTGGGTGCCGCAGATCGCCATACGGCCCATACCCCGGGTTGACATTGCGCATATTGTTTTCGAACCAGCCGCACCGGGTTCAAAGGTGCCTGCGGAGTGCCTGCGGTTTGTCCGGCTGAGGGAGCAGGCAAGGCTGCTGCTGTACGCCCGCGCCGGCGATACGGTCACGTTCCGCGTCTACTACGGGCGCGTGGCGCGCTATGCCGCCCGCCCCCTTCCGGTGCGCGTCGTCTCGCCGGCCGGCCGCACGGTGGCGTCCCCGCAAGCTCTCATCGAGCAGGAGGCCGAGGTCAGCTTCGTGGCACCAGAGACAGGGGTGTACAGCGTGACGGCCAACCCGGGAGCCAACTACCTGCAGGTGCTGTCCACTTCCCACCCGCTCGTTATCAGCGGCGCAGGCGGCTCGGTGGACCTGTACTCGACAACAGGTGAACTCTTCTTCTGGGTGCCTGCGGGGACCAAGACCTTCGCTGTCCGCATTTCGGGCGAGGGCGTGGGCGAGGGGGTGGCCGCGGCCCTCGTGGATCCAACCGGCAAGGTCGTTGAACAGGCCGATAACATCGCCGCTGCCTACCAGTTTGACGTGGACCTGCCCCGCCCCTCGGCGGGCGAGGCCTGGTCCTTGCGGATGTCGAAGCCTTCGCTGCTGGTGCTGGAGGACGTGCACGTGGACTTGCGCGGAATCCCGCCGCTGGTGGCCGGATGCAAGGAGGCATTACTCGCACCTGTGGCCGGCAGCGACTGACGGCAGGTCTGTGGGGCAGAGCGCAAGGCGGGCCCCGCCAGCTTGACAAGGTGGTGCCCTGATTAGTATACTTCGTAAGTCTGGAGGGCATGGGTGCCGCGGCCAGGACGGCCGCGGTGTCACTTATGAGGTACGATATTTTCAGTACATTGAGTAAGGTGGGAGGGCGCGCGGTCTGCGGTCTCGACGAGCGGAATCTCGAAGGCCTGCACATACCCCTTGAAGGGCCCATTCGAGGAGAGATCGTCCTTACAAACACCGGCAGTTGCATAAGCGCCCGCGGTCACCTGCAAGTTGCCCTCCAGATGGAATGTGCACGGTGCCTGCGGCCGGTCGTTGTCAAGTTGGACATTGACGTGAACGAGGAATGCACTCTTTCGCAGATAGACGATCTGCATATCTTGACGGCCGACCAGGTACCCGTGCTGGATGACACGATAGTTGATCTGAGCGAGTTAGTACGGCAGATGATAGAGTTACATGCGCCCTGGCGGGTGTTGTGCAGTGAGGATTGCAAGGGATTGTGTCCACGCTGTGGAGCAAACCTCAACTTCGAGCAATGCCAGTGCAGCAAAGACGAGATAGATCCGCGTCTGGCAGCCCTCAAACACCTGGCTGAGAGATGAACGGGCCCCCGGGGACGCGAGTCGGAGGCGATACAAACTATGGCTCTGCCCAAACGCAGGCATTCTAATACGCGCACCAGGAAGCGTCGCACGCATCAGAAACTGTCACTTCCGGCGATCGCGGAGTGCCCACAGTGTCACAAGACCGTGCGGGCACATAACGCATGCCAGTATTGTGGATACTACAACGGCGAGAAGGTCGACCACACGGTACGCGAAGAGAAAAAGACAAGGCAGCATGAGTAAGGGACACCGTGGCTGCGGGTTTGCTGCCAGAGACAGCGATGCTGATAGCAGTTGACGCAATGGGAGGGGACTATGCGCCTGACGAGATCGTCAAGGGCGCATTTGCGTTTGCAACCCGCAAGAACGTCCAAATTGCCCTTGTAGGCAAGCCGGAAGTTCTCGACGAGGTTGCCGGACGTTACGGCCCCATGCCCCACAACGTGACAATCAAGCCCGCCTCGCAGGTTATCACCATGGGTGAAAGCCCCACTGCAGCACTGCACAGCAAGCGCGACTCTTCATTGGCCGTTGCAGTGCAAATGGTGCGCGACAAGCAGGCGGCTGCCGTGATGTCGGCGGGCAACAGTGGTGCGTTCCTGGCGCTGGCGCACTTATGTCTGCGGCCCGTGCAAGGGGTTCTGCGTCCTGCCATCGGGGTGGTGCTTCCCGGCTCCCAGCAACCGTGGATATTGATTGATGGGGGAGCCAACGTTGAGTGCAAGCCCATTCACCTGGCCCAATTCGGCGTAATAGCCAGCATTTATTGTGAATATGCCTTGGGCCGCAAGCAGCCCAAGGTCGGCATCCTCAGCATCGGAGAGGAGCAGGGCAAGGGCAGTGAGCTGGTACTGGCCACCCACGAACTGTTGGCCGAGGCACCCGTCAACTTCATTGGCAACGTCGAGGGCGACGAACTGTTCTCGGGGCAGGTTGACGTGGTGGTGGCTGACGGCTTTACCGGCAACGTCGCTCTGAAGGTCGCAGAGGGGATGGCGCATTTCGTGCTCGGCGAGGTCCGCCAACAGATCGCCCGCAGCCTGGTAGCGAAGCTGGGCGCCTTGCTGATGCGCGGCGCGTTCAAGCACCTGCGCGAGTTCTTTGATTACTCGACCTACGGGGGGGCGTTGCTGCTTGGGGTAAACGGAATCTGCGTGGTGGGACATGGGCGCTCCGATGCCCGGGCCGTCACTAACGCCCTGCAAGTAGCCTACCGCGCGGTGCAAGGGCGCGTGGTCGAGCATATAAGCACCGCTGTCGCCCAGTTGCAGGACACGGCAACAGTACATCAGCCAGCCGGCACCACCAACAATTGCATGAAACGATGATGACAATGCAGCTACGAGGATCCAAGATTCAAGGAATCGGCGCATACCTGCCCGAACGCGTCCTGTCCAACGCTGACCTGGAGAAAATAGTTGATACCAGCGATGAGTGGATAGTTACGCATACCGGCATCAAGGAGCGCAGGATCGCCGAGGACGATCAGGCCTGCTCGGACCTGTGTATTCCCGCCGCCCAGCAAGCGCTAGCCGACGCCGGTATTTCCTCCGACCAGCTTGATATGGTCATCGTCGCCACAGTTACCCCCGACATGGCATTTCCGGCCACGGCCTGTATTGTACAGGATAAGATAGGCGCCAGGAACGCAGGAGCCTTCGACCTCGTCAGCGGTTGCACGGGCTTTATTTACGGAATTGGCCTGGCAGACGGGCTGATAGCCAGCGGAGTCTACGACTATATCCTGGTTATCAGCGGAGAGGTGCTCACACGCGTCACGGATTGGACCGACCGTTCCACTTGCGTGTTGTTCGGAGACGGGGCGGGCGCGGCCGTGATGGCTCCCACCGAGCCGGGGGCGGGAGTGCTGTCGTACGTCTTGCAGTCATTCGGCGAGCACGGCGATTTGCTGAAGATACCGGCCGGCGGCACGCGCCAGCCCCTGACGCCGGAGCTGTTGGCCCAGCGGGAGAACTGCATCCGCATGGAGGGCCACGAGCTGTTCAAACTCGCCGTCCGCGGCGTTCCCGACGTAGCAGAAAGTGCCATGGCGAAGGCCGGAGTACAGGCCAGCGACATCGCCTACGTCGTGATGCATCAGGCCAACAAGCGCATAATAGATGCTGCCGCCAAGCGGCTGGGGATTGCCGACGAGCGCATGGTTGTGACAGTGGATCATTACGGCAATACGTCGGCTTCCTCGATTCCCATCGCCCTGGATGAAGTCTACCGCTCTGGAAAGCTGAACCCCGGCGACCTGGTGCTGTTGGTCGGCTTCGGGGCCGGCTTCACCCTCGGGGCTGCCGTTATCCGATGGGATAAGGAACCATTTGCCACCTGATAGCATCGGCAGTGCGCCTGCTGGCCTGACACCACGTCCAAGGGAGGACCACAAGCTAATGGATTTTGCCTTCACCGAAGAACAGCAAGAAATATTTGCCGCCGTCAAGGAATTCTGCGACGACGTGCTCAAGCCCCGCGCTCGCGAAGTAGATGAGGCGGGCGAGTACCCGTGGGACAACGTGCGCCAGCTTGGTGAACTCGACTTGATGGGGATTGCGATACCCGAACAATACGGCGGACTGGGGCTGGGAGTGCTGGAGTGGGCCGTGGTGGGTGAGCTGCTGTCTGCAGCCTGCACCACGACCGGGGCGGTGTACGGTGCCCACATGCTGGCCGAATATCCCATTCTGCAGTTCGGCACGGAGGAGCAAAAGCAGAAGTACCTGCGGCCTTTGGCCACCGGCGAGAAGATCGGGGCGTTCGGGCTTACGGAGCCCAGCGCCGGCTCTGATGCCGGTAACGTGCAGACCCGCGCCGACCGCGACGGCGATGAATATATTCTCAACGGCTCCAAGATTTTCATCACCAACGGTGGAGATGCTGAGATCTACGTCATAATTGCCAACGTGGATCCTGCCCGCGGCACGCGGGGGCTGACCGCATTCATCCTTGAAAAGGGCATGCCCGGCTTTGAATTCGGCAAGAACGAAGAGAAGATGGCCTACAAGAGCCTGTCGAACCGCGAGCTTATCTTCAACGATTGCCGGGTGCCGGCCGAGAACATCCTGTACAAGGAGAAGGGTGGCTTCCGCGTTGCCATGGAAACCCTGGCCGTCGGGCGCATCGGGATGGCGATCGGTGCAGTGGGGCTGGCCCAGGCTGCCTACGACGCCGCCGTCGAGTATGCTATGACACGTGTCCAGTTCGGCCGCCATATCTCCGAGTTCCAGGCCATACAGTTCAAGCTGGCCGACATGGCCACGGATATCGAATGCGCCCGCCTGCTGAGCTACCAGGCGGCGTGGCGGAAGGATGCGGGGCTGGACTTCGAGAAACAAGCAGCAATGGCCAAGGTATTCGCCTCGGAGGCGTGCTCGCGGGTCTGCGACCAGGCGGTGCAGATTCACGGAGGGTACGGCTACACCAAGGAGTACCCGGTGGAGCGCTACTTCCGCGAAGCCAAGTTGTTCGAAATAGTGGAAGGTACCAGCGAGATACAACGGCTGGTTATCGCCAACCGGCTGCTCAAGGAAGCGAAGGCAAAATAGGAGCGACGAACAGGTGTAACCAAGTAATTCATCCCCTTGTCAGGTAAACGCTCATGCATTTCATCGTCTGCATAAAGCAAGTACCAGATACCACCGAGGTACGCATCGATCCGGCCACCAATACCCTGGTGCGCGAGGGCGTACCGAGCATCATCAACCCCTTCGACGAAAACGCCATCGAAGCCGCCCTGCAACTGCGGGAAAAGCATGGGGGCAAGGTAACGGTCATTACCATGGGCCCGCCGCAAGCCGAGCAGGCACTGCGCGAGGCCCTGGCAATGGGCGCGGATGAGGCTATCCTCATAAGCGACCGCGCCTTTGCAGGCTCCGATACCCTTGCCACCAGCTACACGCTTGCCAGGGCCATCAACAAGATCGGCGACTACGATCTTGTGCTGTGCGGCAAGCAGGCATTTGACGGCGATACCGCCCAGGTCGGGCCCGGGTTGGCCGAGCACCTCGGCATCCCTCAGGTTACGTACGCAATTGACGCGCAGATAGTGGACGGGCGCCTGCGCGTCAAGCGGTTGCTGGAAAGCTACTTCGAAGTGGTGGAAACGCCGCTGCCGGCGCTGATTACTTGCGTCAAGCAGATGAACGAGCCACGCCATGCCGGCTTGCGCGGCGTGATGAAAGCACGCAAGGCGCAGATACCGACGTGGACGGCCCAGGATATTGAGGCGGACGTCGAACGTTGCGGGTTGACCGGGTCGCCGACCAATGTGATACGCGTCTTCCCTCCTCAACGGCACCGCGCGGGTGAGAAGCTGGAGGGAGACGTTGAGCAGGTCGTCCAGACCTTGATATCAAAGCTGCGCGAGGCGAAAGTCCTGTAGGCGCCCAGGGTCGCGCGAAACGCTAATACCACAGTTAACGGAAACGAGAAATGGCTATCAACATATACATTGATCCCGACAAGTGTGTTGGTTGCAAGCTGTGTCTAGGTGCTTGTCCGTACGGCGCAATCGTCGTGGAGGAGGGCAAGGCCCGCTTCACGGAGGCCTGCGTGCTGTGCGGCGCCTGCGTCAGCTCCTGCAAGTTCGGTGCCATCATCTGGGAGCAGCCCAAGAAGGAAGAAGTGGACACCAGCCAGTACCAGGGCGTCTGGGTGATTGCCGAAACGCATGACGGCAGGCTGGCCGAGGTGACGCTGGAATTGCTGGGCGAAGGGCGCAAGCTGGCCGACACGCTCGACGAGCCCTTGTCATTGCTGCTGCTCGGCAATGGCGTCGAGCCATTGGCCTCCGTGGCCGGCCATTACGGGGCCGACCGCGTGTACCTGGTGGAGGACGAGGTCCTTGCGCACTATCGCACAGCGCCGTTCACGGACGTGGCAGTAGGGCTTATCAACAAGTACAAGCCGTCTATCGTGCTGATTGGCGCAACTTCAATGGGCCGCGATCTCGGTCCGCGGATTGCCGCACGCATCGGGGCCGGGCTGACAGCCGACTGTACCGGGCTGGAGATCGATCCCCAAGAACGGCTGCTGCGGCAGACGCGGCCGGCCTTCGGCGGAAACATCATGGCCACCATCCTGTGCCGCCATGCCCGCCCTCAGATGGCGACCGTGCGGCCCAAGGTCATGAAGAAACTTGATCCTGATCCCGGGCGGCAGGTTGAGATCGTTCGTGAGCAAGTCAGCCTCAACGAGAAGACGATTGTCACGAAGATAGTTGAAATCGTCCGCGAGGAGGGCGACGAACAAGTCAACCTGCAGGACGCCGAGATTATCGTGTCGGGTGGCCGCGGTCTGCGAGCCGCTGAGAATTTTGCGCTCATACGCGAATTGGCGGATGTGCTGGGTGCGGCGGTGGGGGCGTCACGTGCCACGGTAGACGCCGGCTGGATTCCGGCCTATCATCAGGTAGGGCAAACGGGAAAGACGGTGCAACCGAAGCTGTACATAGCCTGCGGCATCAGTGGAGCGGTGCAGCACCTGGCGGGCATGTCGTCGTCGGATTGCATCGTTGCCATCAACTCTGACCCGAATGCCCCTATCTTCGACGTGGCCACCTATGGTATCGTGGGTGACTTGTTCGAGGTAGTGCCTGCACTGACGAAGGCCCTCAAGAGAGAATTCGGCCAGCAGTGAGAGAGGAGCAAGTGACTACCAGGTCGCCCGGGAGAGTCGATAGCCAATGATAGCTTTCATCTTTCCAGGCCAGGGTTCGCAATACGTGGAGATGGGTACAGACTTGTACCGGGAATTTCCCTGCGCGCGACAGGTTTTCCGCCGCGTGAATAAGGCGCTGGGTTTTCCGCTCACCCCGCTGATGTTCAACGGGTTGCAGGAAAGACTCAATGACACGCGCTATGCCCAGCCGGCCATAGTGGCCCACAGCCTCGCCCTGGTCAAGATACTCAGTGAGCGCAGCGTCAAGCCGGGTATTGTAGCAGGTCACAGCGTTGGTGAGTATGCAGCAGCCGTCGCCGCCGGCGCGCTGGAGCTGGAGGATGCAATGGTCCTGGTCTGGCAGCGGGGTGTGGCGATGGCGGAGGCGGCAGCCGAAGTAGGCGGGACGATGGCAGCCATTATCGGCCTAGACGCGGACACAGTGGAAAGCATCGTCCAAGACGCGGCAGGACAGGGTGTGTGCGTCGTGGCCAACTACAACACGCCCCAGCAGATTGTCATCTCCGGCGAAAAGCCGGCGGTTGCCGCCGCCGGCAAGGCAGCCAAGCAGGCAGGGGCTAGGGCGGTCATCCCCTTGAAAGTCAGTGGAGCCTTTCATTCACCGTTGATGGAGCCGGCTGTTGCGCGCATGCGGCCGCTGTTGGAGCAGGCGGCGTTCCATGACTGCCAGATTCCGCTTGTTTCCAACGTTGACGCCACGGCGCGCACAGATGCCGACGGGGTCCGCCAGGCCTTGATACGGCAGATAACCAGCCAGGTATTGTGGGAGGCTTCCGTGCGGGAGATGGTGCGGCAGGGAGCCGATGTCTTTATCGAGGTCGGTCCCGGGCAAGTGCTGGCCCGCATGATGGACAAAATCGATCCTGCACTGAGAATACACAGTGCTTGCGACAGTGAATCGGTGCTGGTTACCATCAAGCGCTTGAAAGACCGGTTGCAGGATGACCCAAACGGAGGATTGAATTGAAGCTCAACGGACAGGTCGCTATCATCACCGGTTGCGGCGGGGGCATTGGGCGGGCCATCGCCCTCCACCTGGCCCGCGAGGGTGTAAACATCGTCGTCAATGACATCGTGCAGGAGGCGGCGGCCGACGTTGCCGGGGAAGTGGAAAAGCTGGGCGTTGAAGCTCTGGTGTCCACCGCCTCGGTGACGCAACGCGAGCAGGTCGAAGAGATGGTCGCCCAGGCCCTGGAACAGTGGGGGCGCATTGACATCCTGGTCAACAACGCGGGTATTACGCGCGATGGGCTGCTGGTGCGGATGACGGATGAGCAGTGGGATGCAGTGCTGGATATCAATCTGAAGGGCGCATTCATCTGCACGCGGGCGGTTGCCCGGCCGATGATGAAGGCCCGCTACGGGCGCATTATCAACATCGCCTCCGTGGCCGGGGTAATGGGCAACGCCGGACAGGCGAACTATTCGGCGTCCAAGGGCGGTCTAATAGCATTGACGAAGGCAACCGCCAAGGAATTGGCGGGCCGGGGCATCAACTGCAATGCCGTGGCTCCCGGCTTCATCGAAACACCGATGACAGAGCAACTACCCCCCGATGTCCGCGAAAGTTGGATGCAACTGATACCACTGCGCCGCGCCGGCACGGCCGACGATGTTGCCGGCGTGGTGGTGTTCTTGGCCGGCCCGCAGGCAAGCTACATAACCGGCCAGGTTATCAACATTGACGGCGGCATGATAATGTAAGTACACGGCAAGCAGCAGGCTTGCACAGTTCCAACGGAGGTGAGGGCGCCATGGCATTGGGCGACCGCGTAAAGCAACTTATTGCCGAAAAACTGAACGTTCCGGAGGCCAGGATAACTGATGATGCCTCGTTCGAGGGGGACCTGCAGCTTGATTCGTTAGACCAGGTGGAACTGGCGATGGCCTTGGAAGACGAGTTCTCCCTCGAGATTCCAGATGAAGACCTCAGCAAGATGAACACCGTCGGTGATGTCGTTGCCTATCTTCAGGCCAAGGGTGTCAGTGCATAAACCAGCAAGCCGGCCGGCGCCGGCGCGTTGCAAGTAATTTGCGAGGTGAGAAAAGAATGGCGTTGTTCGAACGAGTGAAAGAAGTCATCGTAAGAGATCTGTCTGTTCCTGAAAGCGAAGTGACGGAAGATGCCACCTTCGAGGGCGACCTGAAAGCCGACTCGTTGGACGTAGTAGAGTTGGTCATGGCCCTGGAAGAGGAATTCGACATCGAGATTCCCGAGGAGGATGCGGAAAAGATCAAGACCGTGGGCGACGCCGTGCGCTATCTGGAGCAAAAAGGCGTAACTGCCTGAGCATGACCGCAGTCGGCTGCAAGCCGGCCACCAATGCAACATCCAAGCGGCGGCCGGCAGGGGGGATCGTCGCCAGCCGCTGGGGCTGTCATTCAGCGACATGCAGTCGGCTGAGGCGACCAAGTACAGTTAATACCAATAGGGGGTAGTTGATGGGCAAGCGTGTTGTCGTAACAGGAATCGGTTGTATCTCACCCGTAGGCTTCAGTGTGGCCGATCTGTGGGAGGCGTGCTGCACGGGGCGTTCGGGTATTGACACGATTACCCAGTTTGACCCCTCGCCGTTCACCACGCGCATTGCCGCCGAGGTGAAGGGCTTTGACCCGACAAAGTGGTTCGACGCCAAAACGGTCAGGCGCTGCGACAGGTACACGCAGCTTGCGGTGGCCGCTGCCTTGATGGCACTGGAGAGCGCCAACCTGCAGATAACAGAGGACAACCAGGACGAAGTCGGCGTGCTCATCGGCTCGGGAATCGGGGGCATGAAAACCTGGGAGGACCAGCACAAGGTGATGCTGGAACGAGGCCCCTCGCGAGTGTCGCCTTTCTTTGTTCCGATGATGATCGTGAACATGGCCTCGGGGATGGTATCAATCATCACAGGCGCCCGCGGGCCGAACTCCACGGTGGCCACGGCATGTGCTACGGCTACCCATGCGCTGGGAGATTCGTTTGAAATCATCCGCCGGGGGGCGGCCAAGGCCATGATAGCCGGCGGCAGCGAAGCAGCCATCACGCCGTTGGCCCTGGCCGGGTTCGCCTCCGCCCGTGCCATATCACGGCGCAATGATGAACCCCAGCGTGCCTGCCGGCCGTTCGACCAGGAACGCGACGGATTCGTGATGGGCGAAGGGGCGACCGTCATGATCCTGGAGGAGCTGGAATGGGCCAAGTCCCGCGGGGCGCCTATCCTTGCGGAAATACTGGGTTATGGCATGAGCGGCGACGCCTACCATATCACGGCCCCGCGCCCGGACGGAAGCGGCGCCAAGGCGGCCATGCAAGCGGCGCTGCGCAGTGCGGGATTGGCGCCCTCTGACATTGACTACATCAATGCCCATGCACCCGGTACACCCGGCGGGGACGAGATGGAGGCCAAGGCCATCAGCGAACTGTTCGGCGATGACTGCCCGGCCGTGTCGTCCACCAAGCCCATTCACGGCCACCAACTGGGTGCTACGGGGGCGTCGGAACTGCTGGTCTGCATCAAGGCTCTCCAGGAAGGAATTATTCCTCCGACCCTGAACTGCGATAACCCTGACGAGGACATCACCATAGATATCGTGCGTGGTGAACCGCGCAAGGCGGACGTGAAGTACGCGATGTCCAACTCGTTTGGCTTCGGAGGACACAACGGCGTCCTGGTTATCGGCAAGAGCCCCGCAAGTGCGTAGTGTAGTTGATCGGATGGTACAGGTAACCCTGAGCACAACCGCTGTGGTGACAGGGGCATTATCTTATCAAGCAAGAATAAGTTTCGGTACCGTGCCCGAGGGGGGAGGCATGCCGACTGCCTGAGGAGGGCTTAGATGGAGGAGTTGCAACCTTACCACGAACTCGCCGGGCGGTTGCGCCTGCCCAACATGGATATACACCTGTTGCGGCAGGCGTTTTGTCACGCCTCGTGGGTGCAGGAGCACAAGATGCCGGCCGTGGCGTCTAACCAGCGCCTCGAATTCCTCGGCGATGCGGTACTGGAAATATGCCTGGCCGAGTATTTCTACAAGCGCTTCCCTGATCTCCCTGAAGGCCAGTTGACCAGGTTGAAGTCAGCGGCGGCGCGTTCCGCAACCCTCGCGCGCGTGGCCAGGCAGCACTCGTTCGGCGACTACTTGCTGCTGGGCCACGGCGAGGAGGAGACCGGCGGGCGCCAGAAAAGCTCGCTGCTGGCTGACTGCGTGGAAGCGGTGATCGGGGCCGTATACCTGGCCAAGGGCATTCGCAGTGCCCGCGCCCTGATAACGCGGCTGTTCCGCGACGTACTGGCGAACCTCGAGGAGCAGCAAGTCGTCATTGACCACAAGACAGCCCTGCAGGAACTGCTGCAAAAACACACCAAGCAAATTCCCCATTACGTAACGGTGGGGGTGGCGGGCCCGCCCCATGCCCGCACCTTCGACGTGGAAGTGCGGTTTCGCGGATGCGTCATCGGCAGGGGAAGCGGTGCCAGCAAGCAACAGGCGCAACAGGCGGCTGCAGGTGCGGCCCTTGCCTCCCGTGATGAATGGCTGTCAGCCGCAATAAACAGCAACGATGCTGCAAATAATAGCCACTGACTGATGACTGGTCTTGCTCGGCCTGCGTTTTGCGGCCCGGGACCGACGTTGGAGGTTGGGTAA
>JALGVG010000054.1 GCA_029819875.1 Candidatus Zipacnadia bacterium
CGCCGGCGGATCCTGCCGCGGGTCATAGCTGCCCAGTTCCTCTATGGTCTTGCCGCTGCGGCTCTTACGTTGATCAATTACCACTAACCTGTAGTACGGTTTCTTCTTCCCGCCGATTCTCTTCAGTCTAATTCGCGTCGCCAAAGCTACCTGCTCCCTTCACGTGCATTGCTTGTTCCGTTCTATCTTGGGCGCCCGATGCGCACTCCTCCCATTTGTATCTCCTGCCCCCGGGCCATCGCAGACATCATCCTGGACAATTCGCGATACTGCTTCAACACGATGTTCACGTCTTGAACGGTGGTGCCGCTGCCCCGCGCAATGCGCCGCTTGCGGCTGCCGTTGAGTATATCCGGATTGGCGCGCTCCTCCGGCGTCATGGAGCAGATGACGGCCTCCACGACATCCAACTCGTGCTCATCGAATTCGTCGGGCAACAGTTGCCCCATCCCTGCTGCCCCCGGTATCAGCTTGATAATCTGCTCCAGCGGCCCCATTTTCCGCACGTTACGCAGGTGCCTGCGGAAATCCTCCAGGTCGAAGCTGGCGCTTAGCAGCTTCTTTTGAAGCCGGGCCGCCTCCTCGCTGTCCATGGCTTGCTGCGCCTTTTCAACCAGCGTCAGCACATCGCCCATGTTCAGGATCCGCTGCGCCATCCTGTCAGGATGGAAAGTCTCCAGCCCCTCCAGCTTCTCGCTGACACCCACGAACTTGATGGGCACGCCGGTCACGGCTCGCGCCGACAGTGCGGCACCACCCCGTGCATCGCCATCCATCTTCGTCATTATCAGCCCGCTTAGGTGCAGGCGCCGGCCGAACTCTTGGGCTACATTAACGGCGTCCTGCCCCGTCATGGCATCCACAACCAGCAGCACTTCGGGCTTTTCGAAGACGGCCTCGATGTCGGCGACCTCCTGCATCATCTCCTCGTCAATGTGCAGGCGGCCGGCAGTGTCTATTATCAAGGCATCCGCGCCGACCGATTGGGCATGCTTGTATGCGGCCCGCGCAATAGCTACCGGCTCGCTGCCCATCGTGAAAACATCCGCCCCCGCCTGCTCGCCTACCTGCTTGAGTTGCTCTATGGCGGCCGGCCGGTAAACGTCGGTCGCGCACAGCAGTGGCTTGCGGCCCTGTTTTCTGAGGCTGACCGCGAGTTTGCCCGCCGTTGTCGTCTTGCCGCTGCCCTGCAACCCGCATAAAATGATCGGCGTGGGCCCCTTCGGCGCCCATTCTATCGGTACCGCCGCGTCCCCCAGCAGATGCACCAGGTGATCGTATACTATCTTTACCAACTGCTCGGCAGGCCTGAGACCCTTTAAGACCTCTTCACCTAGGGCCTCCTTTTGCACCGCATTTATGAACTCTTTGACCACCTGGTAGTTGACGTCCGCCTCCAGCAAGGCCAGCCGTATTTCCTTCAGCCCGTCGCGGATGTCGCGCGGCCTCAACTTGCCCTTGCCGCTAAGCCGGCGGAACGCTGCATGTAACTTGTCGGCCAGATTCTCGAACACGACGGTTCATCCTCGCGACCGGAATGTGGGATTTCGCCCCACGCTGTCTATGCAATCAGCCTGATGCCATGCCGACCTTTTCTTCGACCCCCAATGTGCATGGCTACGGGTAAATGACACCAAAAACGCCGAATCGTCGCTCGGTGGCAGCGATCCGGCACAGAGGATCCACCTGCCTACTCTTCACCCTCGGAAGTATATGCCAAACTGATTCGGTTGTCAACAAGCACCCCACGCGCATCCTCCAGGTCCTGCCTTATCTGTGCCGCAAGCAACTTCATGTCGACAAACGCCCGTTGGCCGCGAAGTCGGGCGATAAAATGTACCTCCAACGATTTGCCCTCCAGCTCCACCTCGGCGCCAATAATATGGACCTCCACGGCGCGCGGCAGCCGGCCGAAAGTGGGGCTTGTCCCGATGCTTACCGCTGCCGGACACCCCTTTATGCCTCCGGCAGCCACTGCCCCTTCGTCGCACCCTTCCCACCGCGCCACCGCGGCGTACACGCCATCGGCCGGTATCAGCTTGGCCTCCGGCAACTGCAGGTTGGCCGTGGGGAAACCCAGTTGCCGGCCCACCCCCCGGCCGCTGACAACCCGCCCCCTGATGCTATAAGGCCGTCCCAATAGCTCCGCCGCCTCCTGTACACACCCCTGCCACAGCAGCTGGCGGATACGGCTGCTGGAAACATGTCGTCCGCCATCCACCGTAAACAATGGAAGGATGTATACCGCAAAGCCGAGTTCCTCGCCCAGCTGCCGTATCATGTGAATATCGGCTTGCCCGCCGCGCCCGAACGTATGTGTCTCGCTGGCCACCAGTACCTGCGTGTTCAGCTTCCCCTTGATGATATCCTGCGCGAAGTCACGAGCGGAGATATTCCGAAATCGTTCGTCGAATTGTGCCACTATCACCGTATCCAAGTTCTGCGCTGCCAATTGCTCCAGCTTTTCATCCAGCAGTGTCAGCCGAATATTATGGCTGCCTTGCCGCGAAAACACCTCCGCGGGTATCGGTTCGAATGTCAGGGCGGTCGACACGCCCCCCGTTTCCGCCGCAACCTCGGCGACGACATCAAACAGGCTCTGGTGCCCCCGGTGAATCCCGTCGTATGCCCCCAATGTCAGCACCCGAGGCTCAGCTCCTATCTGAGGGCTGTCAATCCCGTAGATGACCTTCACCATGCACCTCTTAGCACATCAGCACCTTCCGCGGAGTGATCCGATAACCGCCCATCTCCGGCCGCGCTTGCGCCAGGCACACCAACCTCCCGTCGGGATCCACGATGCGCAGCAGGCTGTCAGTCGGGGGGAACAACCCTCCGACGAGTACGGCCTCTCCGTGCCGCAACTTGTCAACCATCGCCCATTCAAAGCTGAACAGCGGGAGGTGGGGGAGAGCCCTCGCGCATGGTATCAACCGCTCGCCCAGCTTCCCCTCCGTCGCCGCCGCTTCTATCTCCTCCAGTGTCAGCGTGTCCTCCAGCCCCCAGCAGCCCACCCTTGTACGTAGCAGAAACGACAAGTACCCTCCGCACCCTGTCTTCTCTCCCACCAGGGCCGCTATGCTCCGAATGTAGGTGCCCTTGGCGCATTCAATCTCCACGAGCACCCGCGCCTGTTTGCCGCCTTCAAACTCCAGCAGCCTGCACCGGTTGATTGTCATGCGCCGCACCGGAGTCGCAACCTTCTCGCCACGCCTCGCCAGTTCGTACAGCTTGCGCCCGTTTCGCTTGACGGCAGAGAACAACGGTACCGGTACCTCGAGTTCCCCCACCAGGCCGGCCAACACTTGCTCCACTTGTTCGCGCCTTATGGCGCTTGCGTCCCTTTGACCTGTAAGCTTCCCCTCGGCATCGAGGGTATCAGTGGTTACACCCAGTGTAATCTCCGCCCGATATACCTTGCTGCTCTCTGTAACTAGCGGCGCCAGGCGCGTGGCCGCACCCAGGCAAGTGACCAGTACTCCCGCCGCGCTGGGATCCAACGTGCCGGTGTGGCCGACCTTCACGCCGCATAGCCGCTTGACGAATGCCACCACGTCATGGCTCGTCATTCCTGTCGGTTTGAGAACTACCAATACCCCGTTCACGGTTGGTTCTCCTGCAATACTTGACTGATGACCCTTACGACTCTTTGCTTTACCTGCGCAAGCGTACCGGTCAATTCACAACCTGCTGCTCCGCCATGCCCCCCGCCCCCGAACTGCTTGGCAATAGCAGCCACGTCAACAGTTGCCGAGCGCAGGCTTACTCGCCACTGGTTGTTGCCGTCTGCTTTCAGCAACACGATGAGTTGGGCGCCGGCTATGTCTTTAAGGTTTTCGATGATGCCGTTCGTGTGTTCCCCGCTCGCACCGGTGGCGCGAAAATCCTCTTCCGCCAGGTGAGAGATTACCGCCTTCCCCCCGCAGCATCGCTGCGAATTGACAAACGCCCGCCCCATCAACCGCTTGTGGACCAGTGCCGATCTCTCGGTAACCTGGTGCGCAATCGCATGGGGATCCGCGCCCGCCTCCACGCATCGTGCGGCGGCCATCAGCGCCTCGGCATTTGTATTCTCGAAGCGGAAAAAACCGGTATCCGTGACAATCGCAGTGTACAGGTTCGTCGCCATCGCCGTGGTCACCGACACCCCCAGCACGTCGGCAAGGCGCAGAATCTGGACGCCGACCGCCGCTGCCGCAGGATCAATATAGTCACATGAGGTCCGGGGCACGCTGGTGGCATGATGGTCAATAACGACCTGCCGGGGGATTTGCTCCACTATTTGCGCCAGGTGAGCCAGCCGCCTGCCGCCCTTGCAATCCACGATCAGGGCAACTGCAAACTCGCCGCACGGCTGGCTGACGATTCGGTCTGCTCCGGGGAGAAAGCGATACCGTTCGGGGACGCCGTCAGGCAACGCTCCTACTACATGTTTGCCCATTGCTTGCAGCATCATGGTCAATGCTGCGACACTCCCCACAGCGTCACCGTCCGGCTGCTCGTGCCCTACGCACAAAAAATCATCGGCTCCTGCAATGAGCCTGCCCAAAGCACCTGGAACACCCTCCCCCTCTTTGCTCATGGCCCTATCGCTCTCCGTCATCACCAAGTGTGGAGCGTGTCTGGCGCAGCAATTCCTCGATGCGTTGGGCGTGGGAAGCGGTTGTGTCCAGCCTGAATTGCATTTGCGGGATTCGCCGCAGGTCCAGGCGATGGGCCAGGTGGGCGCGGATGAAACCACTTGCGTGTGTCAGCGCGCGGATGGTGCCCTCGGCTTGTTGTTCGGTTCCCAGCACACTCACATATACCTTCGCGTGCCGCAAGTCCGCCGAAACTTCGACATCGGTGACGGTAAGAAAGCCCAGGTTGGGGTCTTCCATCTCCCGGCGTATTATGTCGCTCAGCTCGTGCTTGAGCAGTGAATTGACGCGCTTCTGTCGTTGAGTAATCATCTTCGCTCACAACATTTCAACGTCGTGATCTTCAACAACCGCCCGCCGGTCAGCACGAACCATGCGTAACACGCTGTCCAGCACCCTGCCGACGTGTACCGCTTCATTTGCCACACAGGCCACGGCAATTTCTGCGCTGTTGCAGTAATCGTTGCGCCCGACCTCGGCTACCGATACGTTGAACCGATTCCCTACCCTGTCCAGCAAGCTGTTCAATACGCGCCGTTTGTCCTTAAGTGTACGAGCATCGGAAATGTAAAGTCTGATGTTGAGGACACCCACTACGCTGGGCATGACTTCTGGCCTCGTAACAGGCATTAGCCGCTCGTGTTGTCAGCCGTTGACCTTTCGCGACGATCCACCTCGACCTCGATGAACGCCTCGATCTTGTCCCCTCGTTGCCAGCCCCGGAATTCGGGAGTCGACACCCCGCACTCGTTGGGGCTTTCTATGCTTGCCACGTCCCGGTCAAAGTGACGCAACGTTTCAAGGGTCCCCTCGAATACTTGCTGTCCGTTCCTCGTTACCACCATGCGTGCACCGCGCTGCAGCCTGCCCTCGGTAACGCGGCAGCCCGCCGCCACCAGCCGCCCCATGGGGAACACTTGCAACACCTCGGCCGTACCGATCTGGCGTGTCTCGTATACCGGCTTCAGTAGACCCAGCATTGCGTCCTGGATATCCTGGAGCGCCTCGTAGATGACATTGTACATGCGGATCTCGACGTGCTCGTCCTCGGCCATACGCCTGGCGCTCTCCGTCGCCTTCGTGTTATAACCCAGGACGATAGCCTTGGATGCCACCGCCAAGGTGACGTCGGACTCGGTAATCTCGCCCACGGCCCGATGCACGATGTTGATATCTATTTCTTCCATCTGCCGGCCGATGGCCTCCAGCGAAGAGGCCATCGCTTCCACGGACCCCCACGCGTCCCCCTTCAGCACTATGTTCAGCTCCGTGCGCTCCTTGCCGTGCAGTTCGTCATACAATGCCTGCAGCCGCATTCCCGAACCGGCGCTCAATTCGGCATCGTGCCGCATCTTGAGCCGCTCCTCGGCCAGTTGCCGGGCCTCCTTTGGGCTCTTGCAAGCGGTCACGATCTCTCCGGCCTCGGGAACCGCGTTTAGGCCCACGACCTCCACCGGCCGTCCGCACTCGATGCTCTTTATCGACTTGCCGCGCCAGTCGCGTAGACGCCGGATCCGTCCGTATGCCGTGCCGGCAATGATAGTATCGCCCACCGACAATGTCCCGCGCCTCACCAGGATAGTGACAATCGGCCCCTCGCTGGGCTCCAGTCGCGCCTCTATGACAATTCCGGCAAACTCGGCATCCGGTTCGCCCCACAGTTGCTGCACCTCGGACACCAGCAGTATCATTTCCAACAGGTCATCCAGCCCCTGGCGCTTGAGGGCCGAGACCTCGCATACCACTACGTCACCGCCCCATTCCTCGGGCACCAGATCGTGTTCCAGCAGTTGCTGTTTCACGCGCTCGGGGTTGGCCCCTGGCAAGTCAATCTTGTTGATGGCCACGATAATGGGTACATTGGCCGCCTTGGCATGGCCGATCGCCTCGACAGTCTGAGGCATAATACCGTCATCTGCAGCGACGACGAGCACGACGATGTCTGTTACCTGTGCTCCTCGTGCCCGCATCCGCGTGAACGCCTCGTGACCGGGAGTATCAATGAACACGATGCGCTTGCCCTCGAATTCTATCTCCGAGGCTCCAATGTGTTGCGTAATCCCGCCGTGCTCTTCCTCCACGATGTTTGTATTCCGCAACGCATCCAGAAGAGTGGTCTTGCCGTGGTCGACGTGACCTAGCACCGTAACGACCGGCGGGACCTCTATCGCGTTGGGCGGCCGCGGCCCTCTGGGGCGTGCTACCAACTCCGGCAGCGGGGTAACGCTGTCCCTGGGTTCCTCTTTCGCCTGCGCCTCCATCTCCGCCAGGTGCCGCTCCAGTGCCACCAACGGATCCTCAGCCTCGTAAAAGGCCGGAGCGGGCATCTCTTCCCGCGCCTCCTCTTCTTCCTCCCACTCTTCCTCCTCGGCCTCCGCCTTCTCGGCGGCCTTTTCCTCGCCCGGCTCAGCCACTGCCGCCTCGTCAGCGGCCTGCTTGCTGGCCAGCGCGCTCTCCCGTGCCTGCTTGGCTTGCTCGGCCAGCAGTTGCGCCACTGCCTTGGCCGTCTCCTCGTCAATCGCAGACGCCGGCGTAGCACCCTCTATCCCTAACTCGTTGAGGGCCTCTAGTAGCGCCTCGCTGCGCAACCCCAAATGTCTTGCCAGAGAAAAGATGCGAATCTTACCCAAATCCCACACCTCCAGAACCACTTAGCGGCTCTGATATTCCTCCTCGATAAACGGCTCCTGTTGCCGGCTGCATCGGCTACTCCTCTTCGTCCAGTGGAATGACGATCTCGCCGGCTTCCAGTGCTTCTAGTGTGCCTTCGCCACCTCGCAACAACTCTCGTATCATGTCAGCTTGCTCTGCAGTTATGTTACTTGCATGACTGGTGACGTCTATGCCCTCCTCCTGGAGGATTTCCACCAGGTCGCGACTGCCCACCTCAAGCTCCTTGGCCAGTTCATAGACATGCATCACCTTGCCGGCAGGCTCACTAGCAGCCTCTTCACCGACCTTGACCTCGGGCTCTTCCGCCCACTGTGATTCGCTGCGAATATCGATCCGCCAGCCGGTCAATTGCGCCGCCAACCGTACATTCTGCCCCCGCCGCCCGATGGCCAGCGACAGTTGGTTGTCAGGTGTTATCACGGTCGCCGACTGGTCGGCCTCGTTGAGGATCACCTGGCTTACCTTGGCCGGCGACAGCGCGCTGCGCAGATACTCCGCCGGGTCCGGGTTATACCGAACGATATCTATTTTCTCGCCCCGCAATTCGTCCACTATCGCTTGTACGCGACTCCCGCGGTGTCCCACGCATGCCCCGACCGGGTCTACTTGCGGGTCACGGGACGCCACCGCCACCTTGGAACGCGCTCCCGGCTCCCGCGCAATGGACTTCACTTCAACAATGCCGTCGTACACCTCGGGAATCTCGAGTTCAAACAGCCGCGCCACCAGTGACGGATGGGTGCGCGAGACCACGATCTGCGGGCTCTTTGTAGTCCGACGTACGTCCACCACGTAAACCTTGATCCTGTCGTTGAACCGATATGCTTCTCCCGGAATCTGTTCATGCGCCGGCAGTATCGCTTCCACGCGCCCCAGCGCGATGTAAACATTGCGCGCGTCACGACGCTGTACTTCGCCCGTGACCACCTCCCCGACGCGATGACTGAACTCGTCGTAAACTATCTCGCGCTCCGCCTCGCGAATGCGTTGCATCACCACCTGCTTGGCGGTTTGCGCCGCGATGCGCCCGAACTCTGCAGTGTCCACTTCGTGCTCCACGTACTTGACCGCTGTCCCTGCCGGCAGATCCCCGCAGTCCTCGGTGAGTATCTCCGCATCCGGCGGCAACGGCTCGCCGTCGGCCGTATTGATCGGCACCGGCCGCCTTGCCCATATTCTCACTTGCCGCTTGTCCCGGTCAACCTCGATCCGGATATCCTCTGCAACACCGTAGTGCTTGCGGTATGCTGAGGCCATTGCCGCCTCCACCGTGTGCAGCAACGACAGAAACGGAATGTCCTTTTCCTTCTCAAGTTGCTCCAGAGCCTCGATAAACTCGCCATTCATCAGCAAATCAGCTCCTGGGTATGCACTCGCTAAGTGCCCTCCTCCCAGTTGTAAACCAGGTTGGCTGCCTCTATGTCCTCCCACGCAATACAGATTTGCTCTGCAGGCGTTTCCAACACCACTTGTTCTTCGTGTAAACCTTCCAGTTCTCCCTCAACCGTTCGCCGCTGCCCTGTTTTCTCCACGTATTTTATCCGAACCCGTTTGTGTGCAAATCGCTCGAAGTCCTCCCGCTTCACAAGTGGCCGATCGAGCCCCGGCGATGAAACGATCAGGTTATAGCTGCTTTCAATCGGGTCTATTATGTCCAACAGCAACGACAGTCGCTGCGCCACGTACTGACAGTCATTGCTGTCAACACCGCCCGGCTTGTCAATAATCACTGTTAGCGTCTGCCCACGGCGGCGCCCTGTGAATTTAACCTCCACCAGTTCGTAGCCGTAATTTCTCAGCATTTGCTCGATTTCCGGTTCAATCCGCTCTACAACCGGATGCTGGCTATCACGCATGATCCGATCCCTACCCCATCATTAAAACGCAGGGAGTGGGTCGTAACCCACTCCCAGGTATTCACTCCTGAGATGTACCTCTGTCCATCTATATTATAGCGCCAAACCTCAAACATTGCAAGAACAAGATTAAAGAAGCACAAGCAGATTCGGCGCCTGTACCTGTGCGCATGCCTTTGTTGCAGCCCGGCCGCACCACGCAGCCGTAATAGCTGCAAAAACCGCGGCTTGGGCCTAATGCAACCTCGTCCGATATGTATACGGCGCGATGCCGAAGACAAGCCTTCGCCCCACCGCTGAACTTACTTCCGCTGCGCCGTTATGCCGCCTGTGCCAGCGCATCACCGAGGTCTACCTTTATGCCCGGCCCCATCGAGGTGGCGATTGTCAGCGAAGTGATGAATCTGCCCGTCACCGCGGCCGGCCGCGCCCGGTTGATAGCTCCAAGCAGCGTAACGAGGTTTTCGATAAGTTGTTCGTCGCTGAACGAAACCTTCCCTATGGGCACGTGTATCACTCCGCCGCGGTCCATCCGGTACTCGATCTTTCCCGATTTTAGCTCCGTCACTACCTGCCCGACATCCGGCGTTATGTTGCCTGCCTTCTTTGACGGCATCCGGGGGCCGAGTTTCTTGCCCAGCTTACCGACATGCCGCATCATCGACGGATGAGCCACCAGCACGTCAAAGTCATCCCAGCCCTCGGCTATGGCCTGCACGAGATCCTCGCCGCCCACGCGGTCGGCACCCGCCTCCTTTGCCTCCTGCGCCGCCTCACCCTCCGCAAAAACGGCCACCTTGGGAACATGACCGGTCCCGTGCGGAAGCACTACCGTCCCCCGAACCGCCTGGTCACCCTTCGCGGGATCGGCATTCAACTTGATATGGGCCTCCACTGTTTCATCGAACTTCGCGGAGGCTGTTTCCTTGGCCAGTCTTATGGCGTCAGCCACGGAATAATACGCCGTCCGATCCACCTTCTGCGCTATCTGAGCATATCGCTTGCTGTGTTTGGCCACGCTAGTTCACCTCGCCTTCGGCTACGACCTCGATGCCCATCGAGCGGGCGGTCCCCATTATGATTCGCACCGCCGCATCAAGATCCCGGGCATTGAGGTCCTCCATTTTCTGGGCCGCTATCTCCCGAACCTGGTTCATACTCAGCGCCCCGACCTTCTCCCGGTTCGGCTCGCCGGACCCCTTCTCCAGGCCGGCGGCTTTCTTCAGAAGGCTTGCTGCCGGCGGTGTCTTGCATATGAAGGTGAAACTGCGGTCCTGGTAGACCGTCAATTCCACCGGAATTATATCGCCCATCTGCTTGGCGGTCTTTTCGTTGAACGCCTTGCAAAACTCCATGATATTGACGCCGTGCTGACCCAACGCCGGTCCTACCGGCGGCCCTGGCTTGGCCTCCCCGGCCGGCACGTGTAGCTTGATTACTGCAAGCACTTTCTTCGCCATTTTTCAACACTCCTTGAAATACTCAAACCTCGCCGCAACCCTCGCGGCGAGGCATCCTGCAACTGCCTCCGCATAACCTCTTAGGTCGCAGCAACCATGCCGCTCCGACTATAGGCACGTCCCCGCCTGCCTGGCCCCTGCGGCCGGCAAGCTTCTGCCTAAAGTCGTTCTATCTGTGTGAAGTCCACTTCAACCGGCGTCTCCCGGCCGAAAATTGAAATAAGCACCTTCACCGTCTGCCGCTCAGCATTCACCTCGGTTATCTTGCCGCTGAACTCGTTGAACGGCCCCTCCACGATCCGCACGCTCTGACCCACCTGCCAGATCGTCTTGGGCTTCTTGCCCTCCTCGCCGATCGCTTGGATGATGCGCTCAACGTCTGAATCCTTCAGCGGCACCGGCGTATCCGAAGCCGACACGAAATGTGTCACTCCCGACGTCCCTTGAATGAGGTGGCGCAATTCATCCGTCAACTCCATCTCCACCAGGACATAGCCGGGATACAACTTGCGCTTCACCTCGCGCCGCTTACCGGCCGACGAGCGTATCTCCGTCTCCGTCGGAACCAGCACCCGACCGAGGTATTGACCCAAGTCGCGCGCTTCAACCATCTTCTCGATGGCGGCCTTGACCTTGTTTTCCTTGCCCGTCAGTGTATGAACGACATACCATTGCATACTCCTACCCACCCTGCTGGCGTACCACCAATTGTTCAAGCCGTTCTTACGTGGCCCCTAAAAGTCCGGACATCAATATCACGCACAGCCAGTCCAGAATCGCTACCCACGCCGCTACAATCAGCAATGCAATGATCACCACAACCGTGAACGTGTACGTCTCCTCGTGGCTGGGCCACACCACCCGCTGCAGCTCAGTCCATACCTCGTTGAAAAAGCGCACCGCGTTGATGAACGGCTGCATGATCCTGTCCGCCTTTGTGTAGGCGACGTAGATCAACGCAGCATACAGCCCCAGCGTGACCGCCAGCACTATCAGACGGTGCACCCCGTGAACTCCGCCCAGTTCCCAGGCTCCCCACCAACTGAACCACCGTCCATACAGCGCATTCAAGCCGGCGCCTAGGGCTGCTAATACGCCCACCCATGCCACCCAATATACGGCTGGGGGGTGAGTCCTCTGCATCGAATATGATCTCTCCTGTAACTGTTAAGACACGTTGCGCGCCTCAAACCTGCCTGCACCGCTGGCAGGGGCGGCCGGACTCGAACCGACAACCTGCGGTTTTGGAGACCGCTGCTCTGCCAGTTGAGCTACGCCCCTGTCCTTGACCTACCTGCGCAGCCGTGTCTCAACATGCTCGGTATGTTTGTTACACCGCGGGCAATGCTTCCTCAATGTAATGCGGCCCTGAACATTCTGCCGATTCTTTGAGGTCGTGTAATTCTGCGAGCCGCACTCCTTGCATTCCAGTACAAACTTCGTCTGTGGCATCTATGTCATCTGCCTTTTTCGCTTCTTGCGTCCGCAATTTCCATTATTTAATCACTTTGGTGACGACGCCGGCGCCGACGGTGCGGCCGCCTTCACGGACGGCGAAGCGCAGGCCTTCTTCCATGGCGATAGGCTCAATGAGCTTGGCGATGATTCTGACGTTGTCGCCGGGCATGACCATCTCCACGCCCTCCGGCAGCGTCACCTCCCCCGTCACGTCCGTCGTCCGGAAGTAAAACTGCGGCCGATAACCGCTGAAAAACGGCGTGTGACGCCCGCCCTCCTCCTGGGTCAGCACGTACAACTCCGCCTCAAACTCCGTGTGCGGCGTAATGCTGCCCGGCGCCGCTACCACCTGCCCCCGCTCCACCTCGTCGCGCTCAATGCCCCGCAGCAACACCCCGATGTTATCTCCCGCCTGACCGTAATCCAGCGTCTTGCGGAACATCTCCACCCCCGTCACCACCGAACGCCGCGTCTCTCCCAACCCCACTATCTCCACCTCGTCACCAGTCTTCACTACCCCGCGCTCCACGCGCCCCGTCGCCACCGTCCCCCGACCCGATATCGAAAATACGTCCTCCACAGGCATCAAAAACGGCTTGTCTACCTCCCGCACCGGCTCGGGAATGTACTCGTCTATGGCGTCCAACAACTCGAAAATCGGCCGACAATTCGGATCATTGCGATCCCCGGTCGGATTCTCCATCGCCAGCAACGCACTGCCCCGTATCACCGGTATCTCGTCCCCAGGAAAATCATACGATGACAACAGCTCCCGAACCTCCAACTCCACCAGGTCCAGCAGCTCCGGATCGTCCATCTCGTCACACTTGTTCAAAAATACCACGATCGCCGGCACGTTCACCTGCCGCGCCAGCAATATATGCTCCCGCGTCTGCGGCATCGGACCATCAGTGGCCGCCACCACCAATATCGCCCCGTCCATCTGCGCCGCACCCGTGATCATGTTCTTGATGTAATCCGCATGACCAGGACAATCCACGTGCGCATAATGCCGCCGCGCCGTCTCGTACTCAACATGCGCCACCGCTATCGTCAAACCCCGCTCCTTCTCCTCCGGCGCCGCATCTATCTGATCGTACTCCATCACCTGCGCGTTCCCCTCGTCACTTAACGCCAAATTCTTCGTGATGGCTGATGTCAATGTCGTCTTGCCGTGATCTACATGCCCTATCGTCCCCACGTTCACGTGCGGCTTCGTCCGCTCAAATCGCTCCCTTGCCATCTTTTCTATGCCTCCTGTTTCCGCTCAAATCGCTCCCTTGCCATCTTTTCTATGCCTCCTGTTGAAAAAACAATGACTACTAGGCATCCTCAACAGACGTGCTCTTGCGGTGCGGCATCTAATACGAAGACTTCAATAGCGCTTGCTACTGAACTACAATACCATCTGGAGCCCAGGACCGGGATTGAACCGGTGACCTTGTCCTTACCAAGGACACGCTCTACCGACTGAGCTACCTGGGCTCAAATGTGGTGCAGGGGGGAGGATTCGAACCCCCGTAGGCATTCGCCGGCAGATTTACAGTCTGCTCCCTTTGACCGCTCGGGCACCCCTGCACCCTATACTCCATCTACCGCCGCCACCTGGCGATATATAAGACGCCGCTATCACAGGCGCCTTCGCTAACAACTGGTAAGTATTCTACCAACCCTATTGCATCTGTATTCATGGAGCCGACGGTCCGATTCGAACGGACGACCGGGTCATTACAAGTGACCTGCTCTACCACTGAGCTACGTCGGCGCATGTTTCAACTGCAACTTCCGCGCCATCTTCTTCTTGGCGCGTTGCAGGGCATTGTCAACTTGTTTTACGCTGCACCCAAGCTCCTTGCCGATTTCCTCGTACGACTTTCCGTCAATATACAGCATCAGTACCTTCCCTTCAAGCCGGGAAAGTCCCTGACGCATCAATCTCAGCGCTCTACCCTGGAATTCCCGCCTCAGCAACAACTCTTCCGGACCCTCTGATGGATACTCGCATATCGTATCCGCCAATGTCCGGTGTTCGTCCTCACTTCCTATCGGCGTATCCAGGGGTATGTATGTATTCAAAAGCCGGTGCTTCTGGCGTGTAGCAGTCTTTATCGCGGTGATTATCTGGCGCGTGATGCACAGTTCCGCAAACGTCTTGAATGCGGACAGTTGATCACTGGAAAAGTCCCGAATGGCCTTAAAGAGCCCGATCATCCCCTCCTGGATGACATCATCGCGTTCAGCACCAGCCACGTAATACGCCCGCGCCTTGCCTTCCACTAAGCTCCGATACTTGCCAAGCAAATGCTCGGTCGCCGGCAGCGAACCGCCCCGCGCATGTAGCACCACCTCCTCATCCGCCATGTAGCAATACTCACCCCCCCGTTGACCCTGCTCTGCTCGCATCATCTAAGTCTCCCTTGCCCCTGCCATCCAGCGTCCTGACATCTTTTTACGACTGTGCTTCCAAACTAACCCTCTCCACCTACTATCGCGTCCCTCTCCCACTAACTGGTCAGAGGATATTGCCTTGCTACATGCGTTAGGTTGTCTTGGCAGTATGTAGTTTGAAGTCGTCTCCTTCTTTCACGTCATTCAGTTGCGGCAACCGCACCACCCGTCCCCCGCTTATACGTGTCCGGGTGGGCTGCCATCAGCTAGCAGTATAGCCAAAACGCCTCCCAAATGTCAAGCATGCCTGCCCGACAGGCCCCTTGTGCAGGCGCAGCCGGCAATGGCTTGCGCCCTGCACAAAAGCCCTCGCTGGCGCGCCGGCTACCCTCGCTGTCCCCGCCTGGAACTTGCGATCCGGCCGATGCTTGCCGCGACCCAAGGCCCTCACCTCTTCTCCAATTGTGGTACCAACGAAAAGGAACTCCGCATGGATATGCGAATGTTATAATGACACTATGTAATCTGCAAATGCTGGGAGACCGGTACCATGAACCCATGGCAGAAACTGGTACAGGCTGCCCACTCCCATCCCCGACAGTTGGCCCTGGTCTGTGGCGAGGGGGAGGTCGACTTCCAGACCCTGGCCGAGTATGTCGAGCGCCTTTCGGCTCTGTTGGCCCGCCACGGATTGCAGCCGGGCCACAAACTGCTGTGCATGTTGCCGAACAGCTTGGATTGGGCGGCCCTCTACTTCAGCGCCGCTCGCCTGGGAGCCGTTTTCACCCCAATCCACCCTCGCGTCAAACCGCCGGAAGCCCGCGCCATCCTTGAACATCTTCAGCCGCAAGTCGTAGTGGTCAGCACCCAGGCCGAGCCGGAGACCCTCAGCCTCTTGCAGCAAGCGGACGGACTTCTCGCCCCGCCCCTGGTATGGGATGGCGACGAGCACCTCCTCAATTTCGCCCAGCAACTGCCGTCCAGGAACATACCGCAGGCTACCCCCGGCTCTGAGCAGGACACGGCGGTCATTATGTACACCTCGGGCACGACCTCCGGCCCCAAGGCCGTGATGCTGGCCAATCGTAGCTGGGATGCTTTCCCCCGTGGAATGCAGGAGCTGTGGCACATCTGTGCGGGCGAGCCCCTGATAGTCGTTGTCCCGCTCTCCCACATTTCCGGCCCGCTTTACTGCAATGCCTGTGCCGCGCTCGGCACCCCGCTCATCATAATGCCGCGCTTCAGCGCTCAGGACTTCGTGCACACCGCTCTGCGCTACCGCCCGGTACTTACCAGCCTGGCTCCTGCCGCCATGAGCATCCTCTTGCGCCTGGGGACGGCTTACCACCATGACCTCAGTTTTATTCGTGTGCCGGCTCTTGCCTACGCCAGGGCCCCCATGTCATTGCTGGAACAATTTGCTGATACCTTCAACCTCACCCTCCAGACAGGATATGGCCTTACCGAGGCCCCTCCGTTTGTCTGTGGCACGCCGCTGGATGTCGGCCTCAAGCACGCCGGCTTTATCGGCAAGCCCGTGGCCTCCGCCTGCATCCAGATCGTCGATGAGACCGGCCGGCAATTACCCTCCGGCGAGATCGGCGAAATCCTCATCAGCGGCCCCATGCTCATGCAGGGCTACTACCACGATCCGGACGCTACGGCTGAGGCGATCACCGACGGCTGGCTGCACAGCGGAGACCTCGGCTACATTGACGATGAAGGCATGGTCACTATTGCAGGACGGGCCAAGGACGTCATCATAAGCGCCGGCAAAAATGTCTATGCAGGTGAAATCGAGGCAACCTTGTCCGAACATCCCGCTGTCGACCAGGCAGCCGTCGTGGGAATACCAAGTGATTTGCGCGGCGAAGCGATAGCCGCGGTGGTGGTACTCCGCTCGCAAGCCCAGGCCAGCCCCCAGGAGCTTCGTGCCTTCTGTCGCCGCCGGCTCTCTCCCTACAAGGTGCCCCGCGCCATATACATCCAAGACCACCTCCCGCTCACCGAGGCCGGCAAGGTGGCCAAGGCCCAACTACGCTCTCAGATTGTGAGCAACGCCGATGGACGACAAGTCTGACGAACAATCGCAGGTCCCTGCCGGCCACGCTCGACCGTGGTGGAAGCGGGCTGCCCGCTGGGTGCAAGGCTCCGCCATCCTCGTCTTGCTGAAGCTCACCTCGCGCCTGCCTGCCCCGGTAGTATACCGCCTGGGCAGGGCATTGGGCTGGCTGCTTTACTATCTGTCACCTGAGAAACGCCGCCGCGCCGACCAAAGCCTCAGCCTGGTCCTGGGAGACGAACTGACCGCCGCTCAGCGCCGCCGAATGATAAGGCGCATGATGATCCACTACGCTTGCGGCGCCATGGAGGCCTTGTATGCCTTGCGGCTTTCGCCAGGCCAACTGCGTGACCTCGTCCCCATACAGGGAGAGCAGCATCTGCAAGACGCTCTCGCCCGCGGTCGAGGAGTGATTGCCTTGGGCATCCACCTGGGGCCGTTCCCCGTCATTGGTGCTCGTTTGCGCGCTGAAGGTTACCCTTATCATCTCGTTATCCGCGGCGCCTCGGATTCGCGCCTGGAAGCCTACCTCAGCCGCCTGCGAGCCAAGTGGGGAATAACCGCCTATTATCGCCGCTGGGACATTCGACACCTGCCCTATGCCCTCCGACGAGGAGCGATCCTGCACCTGTTCATTGACCAATATGCCGCCGTGGGTGGCATCCGGGCCCAGCTGCTGGGACATCCTACCCAGGTGCCGGCCGGCGCGGCTGTGCTTGCAAGACTCACCGGCGCCACTGTCTTGCCGATCTTCATGATCCCGGGCCCTCCAGGCCAGTACGCAATCCACATCGGCGAACCCTTGCCCGTGGTGAACACCGGCGACAAGCGCCGCGACGATGTGGTCAATACCCAGGCGTTCGCTGACTGTATCAGCCGGGCGATCCGCCGGTTCCCCGATCATTGGCTGTGCTGGATGCACCGACTATGGCGCTAGTAGCTTTAGCCCGCAACATGCGGTCAGCCACGAGCTACATGGGGCGGACAACTCCACTTAAGTTCTGACGCCTTCCCGGCGATATAATTGTCAGGCATGACCAGGCCCGAAAACCTTGGCGGTCACGTGCAATCCGATGTACGAGAACCCGATGAATCAGGTCAATTCCGCAGCACTGTTCGTCTGCCTTCTGTTGCTTGTCACCTCCTTGTTGCGTTGGACCGTCACCGCCTCAACCACCCCTTTCCCCGTTGTCGCCGCTGAGAATGGCCGTGGTCCCGGCTATTCTGCCGGCGAGCCGCTCAACTGGAAGATAGCCCGCGTCGCCCGCAAGTTCTACGAGCTACAACCCATGGGACGCTTCGTGTTGGACCGCAATGACTGCAGCGACTTCGTTAACTGCGTGGTAGATGAAGCCTTGGGAGCAGGGGCGCGCTTCAACCGCCGTTCAGACAAACATGTCTTTGCTTCCTGCAAACAGTTATGGCAGTGGATGGTCTGGACCGGTCAAGAGCCTGTTCTGCCCGGCGACATCATATACGTGCGCTATTCACCTTGGTATCCTCCTGGGGACAAGCCTTCCTACCACGTCGGCGTCGTCGGCAGCGACGGAATGGTATATGACTTCAGCAAGCTTAAGAGCTGGTCATCCGCCCGCTATGGGCGCCACCGCCTCGCTTGGTTCCTCCACAACTGCCGAAGAACCGGGGATGTTCAAATCCGCCGCCTGGCACCGGCATATCGCTACCTCCTCAAACCTCTCCCTGCTGCCGTCTCTTCGCCATAATTTCTTGTGCGCAAGCTCCTCGCCGCCGGCAGGAACACCACTTGCTGGCAGGGAAACAACTGTATCAAACTATTTGACCCTTGCTTATGAGGCCCTGATGCGTTTGCCTAGGCCCAAGCTTGCCCATCTAATCTACCTTGCGGTCATCTATGTCGCCATCCTTGCAGCTGCCTCCCCGCTGCGCAGTTACGACCTGTGGTGGCACGTGCAAACCGGCCGTTGGATATTTGCCCATCATCAGGTGCCTGCCTCCGACCCCTTCTCCTATACCAGCGGGAGCAAGCCATGGATCGCTCACGAGTGGGCGTTTGACATTCTCTTGGCCTTTATCCACGACAACCTTGGGTTGCTGGGCCTGATCTACTTCAAGACCTTCATCGCCTCCGTCGCCCTTGTCCTGTTGGCATGGCTGTGCCGTCGCTGGCAAACCAGCTCCCTGCTGATGGTGCTGGTCCTCGGCGGTGCCACCATCTGCATGATACCGTGGCTCAATGCCCGCCCCCAGATAATGCTGATACTGTTTGTCGTGATACTGCTGCATATCCTGCGCTCCTATCAGGAGGGCAGACACCATGCTGCCTGGTGGCTGCCGTTGCTGTTTGTCGTATGGGTCAATTTCCACGGCGGCTTTCTCATCGGGTTCGTAATCATTGCAATCTTTGCCCTCGGTTACCTGGTTGACAGCGCCGGGCTGCATACCCGCCGCGGGCTGCCGGCAATAAGATTGCGCCCGTTGGCAACCCTCGCTGCCGCCGCCTGCCTTGCCCTGCTCGCCACCCTTCTCAACCCTCATGGTCTCACCGGGGCGCTCTACCCCCTCCAATACCTGTGGGGAAGTTGCACTTGGCACCAGGATGTCATCACCGAGTATGCCTCTCCCAATTTCCACAAGTCCTACCTCGTTTACATCGAAATATACATGCTGGTCGCCCTGCTCGCCCTGATACTCTCGCCGGTCGCTCCTTCAGTCTGGCCTTCGTGCACTTTTTCCTTAAATGGGGGCGCAATGCTCCGCTGCTGGTGCTGGTGGCGGCGCCCATAATGTGTCGACACCTTACCGAGCGCATCAAGATTGTTTTCCCCGCCTTAACGGCCATCGACGAGAACGCCGACCAGGTGAACCCCCTGCTCATCGGTGCCTGTGCGCTGATGCTGATAACACTACTGGTGGTCGCCGCCCCACGCAACGGACGATTCGAGCGTTGCGTGCTCACCGGTGCCTTCCCGGTCCAGGCCGTGCGCGTGGTCCAGCTTAACAACATTCGGGGAAACATGTTCAACCAGTATCGCTGGGGCGGCTATCTCATCTACACATTGTGGCCTCAACACAAGGTGTTTATTGACGGGCGAGCTGACTTGCACGGTGAGCCGCTGTACCGCCGGTACGAGCGGGCTATCAAGATGAAATCAGGCTGGCGGCAGGTACTCGACGACTACGACATCCAGTGGCTGCTGATTCGTGATACCTCGCCGCTGGTCCGCGGCCTGCAGTTGCTCCCCCAATATGCGTTGATCTACAGTGACGGTGAAGCGCGTCTGTTCATCCGCGTCGACGGCGTCAACCGCCCTGTCTACGAGGCATTCAAAGCCGGCGATCTCAAGCGGCCGCCTCCATTGCAGGTGCCTTGAAAGACAATAACATCATCAACGAATCTCGGAGGTGTCCTGATGGAACAACTTGCTATCAACGGAGGCCCCAAGGCCGTCACCAAGCTCACATCCAGCCCGCCCAAGGTCGGGTTGCAGGAGCTTGCAGAGATTATAGACCTCTGGCCCATCAGCCGGCAGGCCAAGGAAGCCATCAACGACATCCTGCAACACGAGCCTGATGTTGGCCCCCACATGTTCCGTTACTATCATCCCGAAGGCGAAAGCACGGTCGACAAGGCCGAGCGCGAGTTCTGCCAGCTGTTCGGCTGCCGCCACGCCTTGGCGGTCAACTCCGGCACCTCCGCCCTCATCGCAGCCTATGTGGCTTGCGGCATCGGCCCGGGCACCGAGGTGATTGTCCCCGCCTACACGTTCTTCGCCACTGCCGCCACTGTTGTCACCGCCAAGGCCATCCCCGTGATTGCCGAAATCGATAGCAGCCTTACCATTGACCCCCATGATGTCGCCGACAAGATTACGCCGCAGACCAAGGCCATTGTCCCCGTCCACATGGCTGGCTTTGCCTGTGACATGGAAGCCATCACCGAGATCGCCCGCGAACACAACCTGGTGGTCATTGAAGATTGCGCCCAGGCTGACGGCGGCTGGTACAAGGGCAAGCGCCTGGGCACTTGGGGCCACGTCGGCTGCTTCTCGTTTGATGCCTACAAGCTCATCAGCAGCGGTGAAGGCGGCATGCTGTGCACCGATGACGAGATGCTTTATGTTCGCGCCCAAAGCTGGCATGACACCGCCGCCTGCTGGCGCCCCGACCGCTATGCCCGCGAGCGAATGCCGGGTGAATTGTTCTGCGGGGAAAACTACCGCCTTTCCGAGATACAGGGCGCCATCGTTCGCGCTCAGCTACGAAAGATCGATGCCACCATCTCCAGCTATATCGCCAATCGCAACCGCGTTCGTGACGCCATCACCGCCGAGCGCTTCCCACAACTGCAGATGGCCAAGGACAACGACCCCGACGGCGGCGCAGGCACCGGCATCGCGTTTTTCTGCCCCACTGCCCGCAAGGCCAGGGAAGTCATCGAAGCACTGCAGGCCGAAGGTGTCCCTGCCGGCGGCCTCTATGACCAGAACATCCGCGACTGGCACCACTACGACCACTGGGAGCACATCCTAGAGCAGAAGACGCCGACCCCCGAAGGCTGCCCTTACTCCTGTCCCTATTACAAGGGGACCCTCCCCGACTACTCTGCGGACATGTGCCCCAAGACACTTGACTATCTCAGCCGCACTGTCCGCATTGACATAGGCGCAAGCTGGACCGCGGAAGATTGCGCTGCCGTTGCCGCCGGTATCAACAAGGTCGCAGCCGCCCTGTTGTCCTGAACGAGCGCCTGCCAGCGCACCAACTACATAACAAAGGAGAGAAGCCCGTGGCCCTCGCCCCCGGCTCGCACATTCTCATCATCGGCGGAAGTGGTTTCATCAGCGGGACGCTGGCCCGCCTTGCCCGTGATCGCGGGCACAAGGTCTGGACACTCACCCGCGGCAACAGGCCCCTCCCTGAGGGCGTTACCAGTCTGATCGCCGACCGCCACGATACAGCCGCCTTCGAGCGTGCCGTAACCGGCGCCGACATGCACTGGGACCTCGTCGTGGATTGCATTGGATACCAGGTAGCCGACATGCACCAAGACATCGCCTTGTTCCGCGACCGCGCCCGCAACTTCGTTTTCGTCTCCACCGACTACGTCTACCATCCTGCCGCCCGCCGTTTCCCCCAGCCGGAAGACGCCGACCGCTACCTCGAAGACTCCTACGGCGGCAACAAGAGGCTGTGCGAGTTGGAGCTTATCAATGCCGACACCGGCGACATGCAGTGGACTATTTTCCGCCCGTGCCACGTCTACGGCCCCGGTTCCCTGCTGGGCTGCTGGCCCTTGCACGGACGCGACCCTGATCTTATCGCCCGCTTGCAAGCCGGCGAACCCCTCCGCTTGGTTGCCGCAGGCCGCATGCTTATCCAGCCGATTACCGCCGGTGACCTGTCGGAGATGTTCCTTAGCGCTGCTGACAACCCCAAGGCCCACCGTGGCATTTTCAACGCCGCCGGCCCGGAGATTATCGAGGCCCGCCGCTTCTACGAAATAATCGGCGACATCCTCGGCCTGCAAGTCAAAATAGTCGAGGTCCCAATGGATGAGTACCTGGCCGAGCACCCCGAAATGGCTGTCGCCATGTGCCATCATCTCTACGACCTGTCCAGCCTGGTTCGATGCGACATAACCCTGCCGCACACCTCGATGACAGAAGGGCTGCGTGAACATGTGGCAAGTTTGCTCGGGGCACAGCCCTAGCGTCCGCCGCTTGCCGTCTCTCAATCTCTCTGTGGCGCATGTTGGGAGGGGCGTGCAGGTATGACTCTTGACCCCGCTGTTGCTTGCATCGCGCTCACGGCCTTGGCAGGTTGCCTGGGCTGGGGTATCCGCGGCGTCTTCGGACACCAGACCGGTGCCATGATCCCGGGCGCCTTGATGGGTGCAGCCTTGGCCGCCTCCAGCCCCGCCCTCGGCACACCGGCCGATACCCTCCTGCTGGCCGCGGTAGGTGCCGCCGCCTTCAGTATCGGCGGCGTGATGACCTATGGTCAAACCCTGGGGCTGACCCACAACCAGCCGCGGCCGCCCACCTACTGGTGGGGCATAACAGGCTGTTTGCTCAAGGGCGGTTTATGGTTCGGTATGGCTGCCGCCCTTCTCGGCCTGGCGGTCACCGGCAACATCCAGCGCTTGCCCCACGTAGCGGCCCTCGCCGGCTTGGTGGCCGTGACCGCCTTGCTGGGCAAGCGCCTGCTCAACTGCCCGTTTGACCCGCCGCGGCGCTATCCGCTCCTCTATTTCTCGCGCCGTGCTTACCAGGACGTCGAGCGCGACCCGCCCCGCCGGGAATACTGGGGCGGACTGCTCTTTGGCTTGCTGACAATTTGCCTGTACTCGACTTCGGTCCTCGACAACCAGGTCATTCCCGGCATGGCTGCCATTGGGTTTGCGGGAGGCGGGCTGGGCTTTGCAGTCGGCCAGGCACTGCAGGCATGGGGGATCTGGCGCAAGCCCTGCGGCGACCGCTTCCAGCCTTGGATCGACTGGTGGAAGGTCATGGAGATGACTTTCGGATGTCTAGGCGGCGCTGGCATCGGCCTCGCTTACAGCCTGTTCGCGGCGCCTGTCAACCAATCTCCGCCTCCCGCCGATGTCGCGCTCTCCGCTCTCATGGCCGTGGCCTGGCTCGTTCCCATGCTCGCCAAGGCCCACGGCAGCCGCCTCGCCGCCCGCCTTTGTGACTGGCCGACCCTTATGGGCATGGTGATGTTAACCGGCATCAGCGCCGGCCCCGTCACCACGCCATTGATGATATGGGCGTTTCTGCCTTACATCTCGGCCCACGATACCTTGCAACGTTGGCGCCGGCACATCAGCCGCCTGGCTTACTTGCGATGGTACAATGCCCTTGCCACGTTGGCCGTGCCCCTGACCGTCGTGGGTGTGACCACCACTGATGCCTCGGCCGTCCACGACACCTCCGCCACCGCACCGACCTGGCTGTTGGTCATCGCTCTCTCTCAGACCTTCCTCACGGCCGTCAAGGCCCTCGGCGAGCGCGAGCCCGCGGGTTTTCGCGCAAAGCTTTCCGCCCTCAAGTCCGCCTGGGTCGTTGAGCTGGGCTTCGTGGCGTTGACTATCCTGCTTTATGTTCTTGCCGTTGTGATCATCCGCCTTTGATCATTCGCTGA
>JALGVG010000055.1 GCA_029819875.1 Candidatus Zipacnadia bacterium
ATAACGAGCGGGGGGTGATTGCCGTGTTGATAATCTCCACGCTGACACGGGCCGTGTCGCCGGCATACATTTGGCTCGGACAGCGCCGCCAGGCCTGCAGGCCACTGATCCGGTGCCGCGACAACAAGTAAGAGGCAGGAGCCAGCAACCCTAAGACAGTGGCCATGAAGTATATCTGTTCGACGTGAAGCACCAAGGCGACTACCGCCAGGAAGAAACAACCCCACACCAGGGCGTGCTTCTTGCTGATCGTCACTGCCGATGCCTCCCCAAGCCGGTAGGCTCACGCACCGTGTGCAGCACTTCCTCTACTACGTCCTCGGCTGTGACACCTTGAACCTGGTAATCAGGTCGCAGGATGATGCGGTGCCCCAGGCAGATTACGGCGACCTGTTTGATGTCGTCAGGAATGACATAGTTGCGCTCGGCGACGGCGGCCATGGCCTGCCCCATTCTCATCAATGCCAGGCTGCCGCGCGGGCTGGCCCCCAACTTCACCGCCGGGTGCGTCCTGGTGGCGTTTGTAATCTGCACGATGTATTCCTTGAGGCTGTCTTCGACGAATACCCGCCTCACCTGTTCCTGCAAGGCGATGACCTGCTCGCCGTGCAGTACGGGTTTGACGTCCTCAATCGGATGGCGCAGCACCTGGCGAGTGAGCACGTCCACCTCGTCTTGCGGCGCAGGGTACCCGAGCCTCACCCGAACCAGGAAGCGATCCAGTTGAGCCTCGGGGAGGCGAAATGTCCCCTCGTATTCGATGGGATTTTCTGTAGCCACCACGAAAAACGGCTGCGGCAACTGGTGGCTAACTCCATCCACGCTGACCTGCTGTTCATCCAGGCATTCGAGCAACGCAGCCTGCGTCTTGGGCGTCGCACGGTTTATCTCGTCGGCCAACACCACGTTCGCGAAAATGGGTCCTTCCCTGAAGTAGAACTCGCCCCGACTTTGGTCATAGATGGAGACACCTGTCACGTCAGCCGGCAGCAAATCGGGAGTAAACTGGATGCGCTTGAACGAGCAATCCAGCGACTTGGCCAACGCCCGCGCCAACATCGTCTTCCCCACGCCGGGGATGTCTTCTATGAGCATGTGACCGCCGGCCAGCAATGCCGCTACCGCCATCCTTACCGTGTCGCTCTTGCCCACGATGACTGTTTCCACATTCTCTATAAGCCTGCTGATGTCCCGGGCCAAGTGTGGGTTTTGCATGCTACTCCCCCGTCGTATAGTCGTATAAAGATACCCTCCGGTGTTGCCCTCTCCACCGGCTGAGGTGGTGCTGGATGCCGTTTATGTCGTCATTGAACAAATATTGTAGCACATTGTCAAATTGCCGGTCCCCCTGCATGTTTGACAGCCGCTTGCTGCATTCGTTGTCCTGCGGCCCAGCATGCTCATCCTACCCCCCACCCCCAAGTGCGGCGGGGCCAGGGATGCCGGACCGCTACGGCACACCTGGTACGCAGGGCGCCGTCTTGGCGGATGAGACGCGGTTTGCCGTGGCCGAACAACCTGCCGTCACCCCTCTTGACACGGGGCATAGTGGCGATATAATATATTAGCACTCACTGGCTTGGAGTGCTAATTACGCCGGAAACCTCGAGGTAAGCATCCATAAATACCATCCAGATCATGCCAAAGACTGAGAAGGTGGTGCATGCTTATGATTCAACCACTTGGAGATCGCGTACTGGTGGAACCCTGCGAGGCGGAAGAAAAGAGCGCCGGGGGTATCATTCTACCTGAGTCTGCCCAAGAAAAACCCCTCGAGGGCAAGGTTATCGCCGTAGGCACAGGCACTTGCTCGGATGACGAGGATGACGAGCAGGAAATGCCCCTCAAGGAGGGTGATATTGTCATCTACAAGAAGTACGGCGGGACCGAGATTCGCATCGGGGACAAGGAGTATCTGCTCCTGGACATGGACTCGGTGCTCGCTGTCAAAGTTGAAGATTAGTTGCTTGACTACTTGAGGGCGGCGGTTTTTGATCGCCGTTACCGTTTTACCCAGGAAATATCAACCGTAAGAGGAGGTTAGTTAATTATGGCACCAAAGTTGCTTGCGTTTGACGAGGAGGCGCGCCGGGCCCTTGAACGTGGCATTGACAAGGTTGCCGATGCAGTAAAAGTAACACTGGGACCCAAGGGCCGCAATGTGGTCCTCGATAAGAAATGGGGCGCACCCACCATCACCAAGGACGGCGTGACCGTAGCCAAGGAAATTGAACTCGAAGACAAGTACGAGAACATGGGGGCGCAGTTGTGCAAGGAAGTGGCCTCCAAGACCAACGATGATACCGGCGACGGCACAACCACCGCCACGGTACTGGCGCAGGCCATCGTCCACGCCGGGTTGCGCAACGTCGCCGCCGGCGCCAATCCGATGGAGCTCAAGCGCGGGATCGAGCGCGCCACCGAGGCGGCTGTAAAGTACATCAAGCAGGCCGCCGTGCCGTTGGACAGCAAGGAAGACATTGCCCACGTCGCCGGCATTGCAGGTAACGACCCTGAAATCGGCAACTTGATTGCCGATGCCATGGACAAGGTCGGCAAAGACGGCGTCATCACGGTAGAAGAATCAAAGGTGGGTAAGACTGAAATCGAAGTCGTCGAGGGGATGCAGTTCGACAAGGGTTATATCTCCCCGTACTTCGTGACTGAAAAAGAGGGCATGGAATGCGTCCTCGAGGATCCGTATATCCTCATCTACGAAAAGAAGATCTCTTCCGCTGCTGACATCGTGCCCGTGCTGGAGAAGGTCGCTTCCGCGGGCGCCAGTTTGCTGGTGATAGCCGAGGACGTAGAGGCCGAAGCGCTGGCCACGCTGGTGGTCAACAAGATGCGCGGCACCGTGCAAAGCTGCGCGGTGAAGGCTCCGGGCTTCGGCGATCGCCGCAAGCGCAACCTCGAGGACATCGCGATCCTCACCAAGGGCACCTTCATCTCCGAAGACCTCGGCATCAAGCTGGAAAACGTGGAGCTGGATGATCTGGGACGCGCCAAGCGCGTGGTAGTCACCAAGGACGACACTACCATCATTGAAGGTGCCGGCAGCCAGGAGGAAATCAACGGCCGGATCGCCCAGATCCGCCGCGAGATAGAGGAAACCGACTCCGACTATGACCGCGAGAAGCTGGAAGAGCGCCTCGCCAAGCTAGCCGGCGGTGTAGCGGTCATCAAGGTCGGAGCGGCCACCGAGACCGAGTTGAAAGAGCTCAAGCATCGCTTCGAAGACGCCCTCTCTGCAGCCCGTTCGGGTATTGAAGAGGGCATTGTTCCCGGCGGCGGCGTAACACTGCTGCGGGCGACGGCCGCTCTTGACAAGCTTCGTGGCGGCACAGACGACGAAAAGGCCGGCATTCAAATCGTCAGGCGCGCGCTGTCTGAGCCCGTGCGCCAGATTGCAGAAAACGCCGGCTACGAGGGCAGCGTGGCCGTGGAGAAGATACTGGCCAGCGACGACCCGGCCTTCGGGTTTAATGCCCTCACCGAACAATTCGAAAACCTCGTCGACGCCGGCATCACCGATCCGGCCAAGGTGGTGCGCGCTGCCTTGGAGAATGCCGCCAGCATCGGCGCCTTGGTCCTGACCACCGAGACGCTTGTGGCCGAAAAGCCGGAGGAGGAAAAGGCCCCTGCCGGAGGGCCTCCCGGCGGCTACGACATGTAAGGCAAGCTCTCTGGACACGACCGAATGGGGCCGGCTGCAAGGCCGGCCCCATCTTTCTTCTATCCTTCTATCCTATCGCTGCCACCTGTCCAATGCCTCGACTGCCAGCCGGGTAAAGCGAACCGCCACGTCCTTGACACTCAGCCCCTGTTCGCATCCGCGCAGGTACGTTTCCATCCTCTCCCCCAGCGGCTCCGTCCACTTCGCCGGCAAGCGCTTGGCGCCCAGTATCGCTCCGGCGACTGATCCGGCTGTCGCGCCCGTGCAGTCCGTATCCAGGCCCGCGGACACTGTCAGCGTTATTGTTCTCTCAAAGTCACCTGCCCCGTACAGCAGCCCGGCCACCGTGAGGGCGGCGTTGTTTATCACGTGCACCGGGTGCATTCCCGCACACGCCTCGTATATCTGCTGAACGGTTTGCTCCCACTCACGGCCCTCTTCATACCACGCCAACGTCCTGTTTATCAGCCCGGCCAATTCACAGTCCCGGGGTATTTCGCCCAAGCCTACACTCAGCGCCTTGCCCACCTCCGCGTGAGCAATCGCCCCGGCGATGACCGCCGCCCAGAACATCTCACCGTAAATGCCCTCGCCGATGTGGCTGACCCTTGCGTCGCGCCACGCCAGTTCAGCCGCCGCCTGCGGCAAGCCCGGCGCGACATAACCCCATGCGTCGGCGCGGATCGCCGCGCCAATCCACTCACCATGCGGATTGTCGACAAGCGCCGTTTCCGGCGGCTGCAGGCCCTGCCGCAGGTTCTCCAGTGCCACTGCTTCCGCCGTGCATGCCAGCGGCAGGTATTTCAGCCATGCTGCTCCTACGTCTTGGGAGGTGAAATCCAAGCCGTACTGTTCCAGTATCAATAATCCCAGGATGGTGTAGGCCAAATCATCGTCCGCTCCGATGTACTCGATGTTGGGCTTGAGGAACTTTTCTCGCGGCGTGATCCCATAATGCAGCTCGTGGCCCTCGGCGCCCTTCGGATCCGCCGGCCAGTACTCATCCAGCGGATACGGCCGGCCCATTCGCCGGGCAGCCGCCGCAATATCCTCCTTCGACATCCCCTCGCAGGGAATGCCCAGGATGCAGCCGGCTGCCCTGCCCAGCAGGGCACCCAGGATGCGATCGCCCAATTCGTCGCCGTCAACCTCGAGTGGAATCACTCTCCTGCCCCGAGGCGGTCGCCGCCTCCGTATTGACATAAGGTCGTCTCGCTCCTGCGGCGTCCTCTGTTGCATGTTCAAATCCTCCTTTGTTGCACGCTGCGGGCTGTTGCCGGAACGCGTTGACACGCCGGTCGGCCGGCCATATAATTTGTGCACGGTGAGATCATTCCTGCACGTTCCCTGCGCGATCATCCTCATACTTACCCTGGGCACGGCCTCGCATGTTGCGCAGGCTCGCATCGCCGGCCCGTTTGTTCCTGCTTCGGGTTGCTATCTGGGGGCTTACATTGACCTGGACCCCGTGACCAAGGGCGACCCGGTCGCCTTCGAAAAGCTGACCGGCAAGCGGCACGCCTCGTATCTGCGCTATGTCGGCTACGGTGAGCCGTTTCCCTTCCAGTGGGTACGCGAACTGCAGGCCATCGGCGCGGTGCCGCAGATCGCCTGGGAGCCGAACCAGGGGCTGGACGCGGTCCGGGACGATGAATACTTGCGGGGCTGGGCCGAGGCCTGCCGCAGGGCCGGCTGTCCCATCTTGCTGCGCTATGCCTCCGAAATGAACGGTACCTGGCAGGCTTACTCCGGCGACCCGAACAAGTATATCGCCAAGTGGCGGCTTGTTTACCGGCTAATGCACCAAGTAGCCCCCAACGTGATCATGATATGGTGCCCTTTCGCCGTTCCCCGGGCCACCATTCCCTCCTACTACCCGGGCGACGAGTACGTGGACTGGGTGGGCGTCAATATCTACGCAGTGCTATACAACAACGGAAACCCCAATGAACCCAACCGGGACGACCAGCTTGACCAGCTCCGTTACGTGTACAATCTGTACGCTGACCGCAAGCCTATCGCCTTGTGCGAGTATGCAGCCACCCACTTCTGCCGGGCCGTCAACCGCAAGACCTCCGACTTCGCCGTGGAAAAGATGCGCCGTATGTATGAAGCCATCAAGCAGGAGTTCCCCAACGTCGTGCTCGTAAGTTGGTTCTCAGTGGACGCGGCTACCACCGGGCTGGCACACAACGAATATGCTCTTTCCAGCGATCCCCAGGTGCTGAAGGCCTACCGTCAGATTATCGCCGACGACTACTGGCTGACCACCTTTGAAGCGGGCAAACCGATTGGGATCGCCTCAACCGCCAGCCAGGGGAGCCGGCCGGAGGCAGCCGCGCCGCCCCGCACCACTCGGCCGCTGGCCTTGGCCGGCCGGGCTGAACCCCGGGACAGCGAGGTGGCCATTGTAGTGCTCGGTGCGCCGCCGGCGGCGCTTGCAGGCCGCGTGCTGATACGCGCAGAGGTCGGTCCTGCGCTTGACGCGAGTGCGGTTGCCTTCTATATTGACGGCCAATTCCGCGCCATCACCAATGTCCGGCCGTTCGCCTGCACCATGACTGCCGGATACTACGAGCCCGGCGAGCACATTATCCGCGTCGAAGTGCTCAATGAACCGGGCAGTACCATTGCCACCGCGGAAGCTTCCGTCGTAATTGCACCCCGTACCTCCGGCGCCGAGTAGTGCCGCGAAGGCAACCTTGTCCGCACAGCGGTACGGGTGGAGGTTAATGTTCTCAGGTACAGCCCCAGGGGCATCGGTACCGTAGTGTCACTACGGTACCGCCGCGGCTGGTGGGCTGAAGATGAAGTTGCACCGCATGCGCTGTCTTTGCTCGTGGCGAAGTGCGGCTTGTGATGGTTGCTCGGCAATCAGCTTGTGCTCCTCATCCGGCGCCGGTCTTCGGCTTGTAAAAGGCAATATATCCTCCGAGGATGTCACTGGTGCACAGCTTTCCGTTGAGGTTGGAAAGCAGCATCATCTTTCCGCCTTGCTGGACGGCTATGCCGATATGCTGAGTGTGATTGGGTCCGTAAGTGAAGGGCCACACGAGGATATCGCCGGGCCGTGGAACGCCGTCGGAGCGTATTCTGTACCCGCGTTCGGGCAGCCTCACGGCCCACTGCGCGGCGTCGCCCAACCCCCATCCCAGGGCCTGGCGCATTGTCTGGGCACACATGTTGGGGTGATGGCTGACCTTGCCTGCGGCCATCCGCTCGATAGCGCGTGCAATCTCACCGTGGCGCGGATAGGTCAGCACTACTTGTTTGTTGAAAATGGTTGTGGTCAACCCTTCCACAAAGCTCTGCCGATGGCGGCGCAACTGCTCAAGCAGCCGGCGGCGGCTTTCCTGCGCGGGGGTAAGGTTCACCGGGGCCACGGGCTTGACCGCCACAAGCCCGAGCGGGCCGACAAAGCTGTCGCTGGATGGGTCACGCTCCTGCCGCAAATGCCATAAGCCTGCCAGCGGCGGCGGAAGCAGGTGGGTCATCAGCGAAGGCATTTCCAGCGTCGCTGACTTCTGCAGGGATGCCCTGGCAGACTGCAAGGGTTCAGGCCGCATCTCCTCCGCCGTGCCGCTTATCGGTGCGGCCAAGGCCAGCCACAGCAATGTGGAATAGGCGTTGTCCGCGTAATAGCCGCTCCTGCAATAAACCACCATCTCGACCCGCAGGTTCGGGTCGTCCTGTTCGCGTCCCAACTCTCTGATCCATCCGCGGAACTCGACGCCGGGGTAGTCGTCGAAGGTGATAGTAACGGGCGTGCCGGGTACAAACCGCCATCCCAGTTCCTCGGGAACATAGGCGTACAGGCAGACCCAGTCGGTGTTTGCTATCTCCACCAGCGCGTCACCGCGCCTCACCCTCTGTCCCGGCCTTGCAATCCACCTGGTGATGACTCCGTCACTGGGCGCCAACTGGTCCTGCCAGCGGGGCGCCGCCAAGCGCTGTATGAGCGACACGCCGGGCCCGGCGGGCTGCCTGTCGTCGTGGCTTGCTGTTGCTTCTCTCGGCTGGGGAGGGCTGGTCGGGACGCTTTCAGCGGGGGCCTGTGATACTGAACCGCCGAGGGCGGCGAGACGCCGGCGTGCTGCCTTCAATTCCTGCCTCGCCTTGTCCACGCGCCGCTCAAACTGTTGCACGTCATCGGGGCTCATAATTCCCGCTTCACACAGTCTGCGCCGCGCCTGCAGTTCGGCCTGCAGGTTTTCCAGGCACTTGCGTGCTGCCTCCACCTCGGCCTGTGCCGCCCTCTTGGCGCCTTGCCGGCTGGACGCATCTGCACTGTCTTGCTCATTGCGCGGGCGCCTTGCCGGCGGTCGGGTCCTGCCGCTGCGCACCGGCGGCGGGTCAGGAAGCCGCACCAGGCCGGCCTCTGACTGCTCCCGTTCCTGCGTTTGCGCGCGCGTTCTCGGTGACGGCGAGCCGTTTGCGCGCACGCCGGTCTCCTGCGCCGGTTGCTCCCGTCCCGGCCGCGAGCCTCGGAACACGAAGGGTCTTACGTAGTGGCGCATCATTCGCGCTGCTGCCCGCAGTTCCGAAAGAACATTGGCATCATACAGGCGCACCAACGGGTCTCCACGCCGTACCAGCGTATCACCTGCGCGCACGAACTCGACAACACCGGCAGCCGAGGCCCTGACTACATAGTAGCGGCTTTGCTTCCACCCCGTGCCCGCACCACCGGCAAGGGCATCAATGTCATCGGTGTCCCAGCCCAGGTGAATGCGGGCGGTGGGGGTACGCAACTGCGTGGCGGCGGGCTGTACCGGTGCATTGCTTCGGGGCATTGCCGCGCCCGCCACGCTGCATGTGACAACCTGAAGCACAATCAACGCGACCCAGCTTCTCGTCACTTTCATCACAACAGGCCACGTGTTTATCATCAAGCCAAGCGGCCTTCTCGTACCCTCAATGGCCGGCACATTCCTCTCCCGTTTGCCGTTATTATGCAGGATGTAGTATACTGTCGACGGTGCCCTCATTGCAAGTCTGCCCGGCCGGCACTGCGCAGCACTCAAACTTGCCGGAAAGCTTCACCCTTCAGGTTGAACCGCCTCGCGGATATGGAAATGATTGTTCCAACTCCCCAAGACAGGTATTCCCCGCGGTTGCACGCCGGCGACCTGGTCATGTGCGACTTCGACGGGACCATCAGCGTCCAGGACACGGGCTTGCTGGTATTCAACGCCTTGGCTTTGGAGGGTGCCTGGGAGATTGAACATCGGTGGCGGCGCGGGGAGATCGACTCGATGACCTGCCTTGCACAGCAGTGGGCACTGGTGCAGCTGCCGGAGCAAGAACTGCTCGCCCTGATAGACACCTTCCCCCTGGACCCTGATTTCCGCGCATTGGTGGCCCTCTGCCGCAAGCGTCATGCCGGGTTGGTAGTCGTCAGCGATGGACTTGATTTTTACGTGGATCGCATGTTATCAAGGGCCGGTTTCGTGCCCTGCGACGGCGACCAGGTGCTGCAGGCCAGTCCCCTGGGCGGGCGGGATCGCGCCTGCAGTGCCGAGTACACCACCCCGGACCCTGCCGCCTGCATCCCGCGCTTTGTAAACCATGCCGCAATCAGCGACCACACCATCACCATCCAGTTCCCCTACCGCTCCGCTGAGTGCCAATGGTGCGGCAATTGCAAGACCAGCCACCTGTTCCGCCTGCGCCGCCATTTCAGGCGGGTGATCTACGTCGGCGACGGCTATTCCGACATGTGTCCAGCCCGTTATGCAGACGTGGTGTTTGCCAAGGACGACCTCGCCGAGTTCTGCCGGCGCCGGCGGCTGCGGCACCGGCAATTTGAGAATCTCGCGCACGTAGTGGCTGCCATGACCTGATGGCGCTGACTTGTGTGCTGAGGCCTGCCGTGTATCAGCCGATTATGCCGCGCTCTATCATCTTCTCGGCAATCTGAACGACGTTGGTAGCCGCCCCCTTGCGCAGGTTGTCGGCTACACACCACAGGTTGATGCCATGCGCGACGGTGTCATCATCCCGGATGCGTCCCACCAGCACCATGTCCTTCCATTCCTCCCGCAAAACATCAGCCTGGGTCGGGTACTGCAGCTCCTCGGGAGCATTGCGGACCTCGGCGGCATTGGGGTCCTTGGTCGGCCCGTCAATGACCACCACCCCCGGCGCTTGCCCGGGGTCGCTGAGTATCTGTCGCGCCGTATCGGCGTCCAACGGCCTTTCGAACTCGATGTTGATGGATTCTGCGTGCCCGATATCCACCGGCACGCGCACTGCAGTTGCCGTTATCTTCAGCTCCGGCAGGCCCATGATCTTGCGCGATTCGTTGACCATCTTCATTTCTTCTTTGGTGTAGCCGCCGGGCGTGAAGCGATCGATGTGCGGTAGGCAATCCAGCGCGATGGGGCGCGGGAAGATGCTGGGATTCCAGTCGTCTACCCGCCCGCGCTCGACCAGTTGCCTCAACTCGTCGTACAGTTGTTTCTGCGCCGCTCCTCCCCACCCGGAGACCGCCTGGTAGGTGGAGACCACCACCCGCCTCAGGCCGGCCGCCTTGTGCAATGGCCACAGCGCCACCACCATCTGGATTGTCGAACAGTTCGGGCTTGCTATCAGGCGCGTGGCATCCGTTACCGTCTCCATGTTCACTTCCGGCACCACCAACGGCACTTGCGGGTCCAGCCGGAAATCCGAGCCGTTGTCAATGCAGTAGCACCCGTAACGCTCTATGGCCGGCTTTGCCCAGGTCGCGCTTGCCCCCTTGGCCCCCTCGCGCCCGGCAAAGAACACGACATCCAGCCCCTCGAAGAACTTAAGGGAATTGTCAAAATCACTCTCATCCAATGCCTGAACGGCAAACTCCTCGCCGGCCAGAATCTCCTTGCGCGCTCGCGTCGCCGCCACGCGCAATTCATCGGCCAACGGGAAGTTGCGTTCCTTCAAGCAGCATACAATCCGGTCCCCCACAGGTCCCACGCCCACTAGTCCGGCTCGTACGGCCATCTATATCCCTCCAACTATTAATTAATTGTGTCATGGTCCGGCTTAAGATTATGTCACATGCTGGTCCAGGATCTTTTCCAAGCCCTCGACCAACCCTTCAAGCTCGCGCACCTTGCGGATGGCCAACAACACGCCGGGGATGAAGCACTGCCGGCTGGTGGTGATATGCTCGATACGCAGCACCTCCCCACAGCCTCCAAACACCACCTCCTGGTTCGCCACGTACCCCGGCATGCGCACCGCGTGGATGCTTACCCCGTGGTACTCCGCCCCTCGCGAACCGCCGAATCCCTCGTGTTCCTTCTCCGGCCTTACCACCACAAAATCATCGCCCCTGGCCTCAGCCATCCGCCGCGCGGTTATCGCCGCCGTCCCCGAAGGGGCATCCTTCTTGCGTTCATGGTGTCGCTCGATAATCTCGGCATACTCAAAACATGCCGCTGCTTGCTCGGCGAACTGGATCATCAGGTTGGCGGCGATGCTGAAATTGGGTGCCACGAAACAGGCCACCGAGTAGGTGCGCGTCATCTTCTCGATAATCTTCAGATGTGTCTCCGACAGGCCGGTTGTGCCCACCACGCACGCCACCTTGTGCTTCAATGCCGTTTCGACGTTGTCCCTCACCACTGCCGGCGTGGTGAAATCCACCAGTACGTCCGGCTTGCCATCCTCTATCGCAGCTACCAAGTGGCCGGAAACAACGAGGTCATCAGGAGCCGTGGCCACGGCCTCCGCCGCACGGTGCCCGGCGCCCGCTGGGTCGACCGCTCCCGCCAACACCATGTCTTCGGCCGTGCACACCGCTTCCATGACAAGCCGCCCCATGCTTCCCCACGCCCCGGTAACCAATACGCGAATCTTGTCCATTGTTATCACTCCTGGTCAACAAGCCTCAGCAGTGAGGGCAGAGTATAGCAGATTAGGTTGCATGGTCGCAAGGGCCTGCGGCCCGGGCCCCGTTTCCGGGGCTTTTCCCCCTCGAAACAGCGCTCTTCTCACAAGCGCCAATGCTGTTCAAAAAGAAAAATGCCACTCACCTGGTGAGTGGCTATGTCCCCATGTATGTCGCGAGGACGAAAGGGCTTTACGCTAATCGAATTGCTACTGTTAACATGTTACATATATACTGTGTCACCGGCTTGACAAAAATCGTACATTTTTCGTAACTCGCCCCTTATTCGCCCTCTACGTACCAAAGATCAACTGCCGTGCAGCACGAGAATCTTGTCAAAAAAAAGACCGCCGCGTGCGCAGGTGCTGTTCCCGACCACCTCCACGTGCGGCGGTGCCCCTCGCCTGGGTTGCCCTCCTGAAATAAACCCCCCAGGCAGGAGCAGGTTTACCTTGATCGAGCTGCTGGTATTATCAAAACAAACGTCATGCCCCCTTGGTTCCATCAATTTGGCTGTCCTGGACGCATATTTTCCCGCTGCCTTGGATTGGCGGCCCAAGCCGGGCAATCGTTGCGTCTTCGCTGATCGGCATCACGGCGCCTCCACGCAATTCTATCGTTCTTGCCAATCAAAACCCGCGCCTTTGCTAGAACCTTGCTGGCCCCCGAATCGTCAACATTAGTGGCTGGTGAAAGCCGGCCTCAAACACCGAAGTTACTACCCATATCCACATCTGCGATTTCTACACAATACAGTCACAGTCACTTACGGCTAAAAAGGAGGGATGAGTGATGTCGCTCATACGGTGGAATGCTCGGCGTACACTCCCAACCATATTCGACGAGATGGACCGGTTGTTTGACACCATGCTGCGCAGCCGCTGGCCGTTGACCCGTGAGGACTTCGACTTCGGTCCCGCTGTGGACGTCTATGAGAAGGACGACGAGGTCATCGTGGAGGCGGAGCTGCCCGGCGTAAAGCGCGAGGATCTCGAGGTCAGCGCTGCGGATGATAGCATCACCATTCGCGGCGAGACCAAGCACGAGGAAGAGACCAAGGAGGAGGGTTACTACCGCAAAGAGATCCGTCGCGGCAGCTTCTACCGCACAGTACCGTTGCCTGCACCCATCGATGAAGACAAGGTCACGGCCAAGCTGGAGGATGGTGTCCTGACCATACGCGCACCCAAGGCCGTGGACGTGCGGGGTGGCAAGAAGGTCAAGGTCGAATAGCTGCGCAGCGTTACGAAGCACGGCGGGAGGGTCATGTCGCCCTCCCGCTTTGCTTTTGCCTACCTTTGCTGGCACTCGGGGCAATAAAACGTGCTTCTCTGTCCTTGGACCATGCGCCTTATCACTCCGCTACAACCCTTCGTTCGGCATCTTTGCCCGGCCCGGCCGTATACCCGCAGCCTCTTCTGAAATCCTCCCGGAACCCCCTGGCCGGTGACGTAGTCTGAAATGGTCGTTCCCTGGGCCTTGATGGAGGCTCGCAGCGTTGCGCGTATGGCTGCAAGCAGCGCGTCCATCTGCCGTAAGGTCAATTCGCAAGCCGGCCTGGCCGGGTGAATCCGGCAACGATGCAATGCCTCCGAGGCGTAGATGTTGCCGACTCCCGCCAGGTGCCTTTGGTCCATCAGAAACTGCTTGATGCTGACCCGGTGCCTGCGGGCCATTTCATGCAACTGCTGTGCCGTCAAGCCGTTATCCAGCGCATCACGACCGACATTGCGCAGCGTGGCCGAATTCCATATCCCCGCCGCGGGTACGACCTCCAG
>JALGVG010000224.1 GCA_029819875.1 Candidatus Zipacnadia bacterium
TACGTCCGGGCGAAAAATTTCCTACGGACGGCGTGGTTACGGAAGGCCGCAGCACGGCAAACGAGTCGCTCCTTACGGGCGAGTCGCAGCCCGTCCCCAAGCAGGAAGGCGATACGGTGATCGGGGGCGCGCTTAACGGCGAAGGGTCAGTGATTGTCCGCGTCGAGAAGGTGGGGGAGGAGACCTTCCTGTCCCAGGTTGTGGCGATGGTAAGAAAGGCACAGCAGTCCAAGTCACGCACTCAGGACCTTGCCAACCGGGTGGCAATGTGGCTTACGATTGTCTCGCTTTCCGCAGGCGCGGTAACGTTCGGGGTATGGTTGAGCCTGCGCGGGGAGATTCCGTTCGCGTTGGAGCGCATGGTGACGGTCATGGTGATAACCTGTCCGCACGCACTCGGTCTTGCGATACCGCTGGTGGTGGCGGTCTCAACCGCGCTTGCCGCCCAAAAAGGTCTCTTGATACGCAACCGGACGTCGTTTGAACAGGCGCGGCTGGTCGACGTCGTGGTTTTCGACAAGACCGGCACGCTTACCGAAGGGCATTTCGGCGTGCAGGCTGTCATTCCGTTTGCTGAACTGAACGAAGATGATGTGTTGAAGCTGGCTGCAGGCCTCGAAGCCTTGTCGGAGCATCCAATTGCGGCGGGTATCGTGCGTGCGGCCAAAGAGCGATCCATCGATATCCAGCGAGCAAGCGATTTCAAGGCGGTAAAGGGTCGCGGCGTTGAAGGGCTTGTCGGCGGGGTACCTGCTGCGGTGGTAAGTCCCGGTTATCTTTCCGAAAAGTCGATCTTGTACGACGAAAGCGCCCTTTCCGAGCACTACGCACAGGGACGGACGGTCGTCTTCGTCTTGAGGGAAGGCAAACTGATTGGTGCCATAGCGCTGGGCGACACTATCAGGCCGGAATCAAAACAAGCTGTTGAAGTGCTGCATCAAATGGGGATAAAGTGCGTGATGCTTACCGGCGACAAGAAAGAGGTGGCCGAAGCGGTTGCTAAGACACTTGGCCTCGATGATTATTTCGCCGAGGTGCTGCCGGAGCAGAAGGTGGAAAGAATAAGGGAACTGATGGACCGCGGGCTGAAGGTGGCGATGACGGGCGACGGGATTAACGATGCGCCGGCCCTAGCCACCGCCGATGTCGGCATCGCCGTTGGTGCGGGAACCGACGTAGCGGTCGAAACTGCTGATATCGTGCTGGTACGAAGCGACCCCGGGGACGTGGCCTCCATCTTCGTGCTCGCAAAGGCCACCTACAGGAAAATGGTTCAAAACCTGCTGTGGGCCGCCGGCTACAACATCCTGGCCATCCCCACGGCGGCGGGGGTGCTTGCAGGATGGGGGATAATCCTCAGCCCGGCCCTGGGAGCGGTACTCATGTCACTGAGTACGGTGATAGTGGCCATCAATGCGCGCCTGTTGCGCGCCTGAAGCGCAGCAGCAGGTATTGACCGGGTGTAACTGCCTTCATTGACGCCGCTGATTCCAGGACGAGGGGACACAGCTGCCATCCCGCAGCTCCACCAGCCGGTCACAGCGAGCCGCCAGTTCCAGGTCGTGCGTCGCCAGCACTATGGCCACTCCATCCTGCTTCAGTTCTTTGAAGATGCCGACGATAGCGTCGCGCGATTTGCGCTCCAATCGGCCGGTAGGCTCATCGGCCAACAGAAGCTTGGGCTCATTGACAAGCGCCCTGGCGATGGCGACGCGCTGCATCTCCCCACCATCGAGGGCGGAGGGCAGCGCCTTGAGCTTGCCTTTCACTCCTACTCGTTCGCATAATTCTCTCACCCGTTGTGGGTCTTTGCGGCCTGCAAACAGCAAGGGAAGAGCGACATTCTCGGCAATCGTCAAAGTCGGCAGCAGGTAGAAATCGCTGAAAACGAAGCCTATGTGCCGGCGCCGCAAAGCATCCAGCGAGCTTTCCGACAGATGTACACCTTCCCCGTAGACCTGGTTGCCGGCCGGCACCAGTCGTCCGCCCGTGGGACGGTCCAGCCAGCCGATAAGGTTGAGGGTGGTCGTCTTGCCTGCCCCAGACGGCCCCAGCAGTACCACAAACTCGCCGCCAGTCAGCACCAGGTCAATCTCGCGCGGCGCCGGCACAAGTCGCCCCCCGGCACGGTAGGACTTCCGCAGGTCAATTGTCTCTACGACGCAGTGGCTGTTGTTCAGCAGCCGTTACCTGCTCGGATAGCCTCAATGGGCGAGATTGAGGCTGCGCGCAACGCCCGGAAGCTGCCCCCTACCGTCCCCAGCAGAACGGACACTCCCAGGCAGAGCCAGAGTGGGCCGGCAGATAAGCCCAAGGCGAACCCGCTGGGGCATAGGGCAGGACATGCCGCAAGACCGCCCGGCCTACGCTCGTCGGGAGGAGGCGCGAAGGCGCTCGGCTACCGGTTCAATTTGGCTGATTCGGGTAGTCGTCGTCAATGCCCATGTATATCAGGTTAAAGAGCATCCCCACGGCGATGGCGACACCGACCACAGTCAGCAGGGAACGCATGGGCCGCCGAACCACATTCTTGATCGCCGGTCTCAGCCAGTCCATGATTACCACCTATTCGGAGCACAGAGCTTGAATAGTACGCACACCGGCAGCTCGCAGGGCCGGATAAATGCCCGCCAACAAGCCCACGCCCAGTATGGCCGCGATACAAACAATGGCCGAGCGCAAGTCGAGGCCGGCCATTGCACCTTTGGGGGCGAGCAGTCTGGAAGTAGCCAAGACGGGCGGATAGAAACGAGCGGGGAAATGATCGCATGAGAGATCTGCTGCGCCGAATAGGGCTATTTCTGCGGTTGCGGAGAAGCATCATCGGAGTGCTGTCCATGGCCATCCT
>JALGVG010000056.1 GCA_029819875.1 Candidatus Zipacnadia bacterium
CCCGGCCTGCCAAGCCCGTTGTGCGCGTGGGCACCTGGAAAACGGCACAGACCATCGCCCCGTTCTTGTACGACCGCTTCCTGAGCGACGAGTATCGCGTGGAAATAAAGTCGTTCACCAATCCCGGCGACCAGAAGACGGCACTGCTGGCCGGATCGCTGGAGATGTGCGGGACGACGATCGTTCATGCCATTATCTCCGCAGCGCGCGGCGAGCCGGTGGTGTGCGTGGCGGCCCTCTGTGACAAGTGCAGCGCACTGGTCGTCCGCGCCGACTCGGGGATAACGGAACCCGCGCAGCTACGGGGCAAGACCATCGGCTACGTGCCGTCAACGATGCACGACATCCTGTTGCGTGAGACGTTGGTCCAGGCCGGGCTGGACCCTTCGCGGGATGTGACTCTCACCCGCGTGGACTTCTTCGACATGGGCCAAGCCCTCGCCAGCGGTGCCATAGACGCCTTCCTCAGCGGCGAACCGTATCCCACCATCGCCCAGCTCAAGGGCTATGGCCGTATTCTCGGCTATCCGTACTACGGCGAGAGCATCGGCACCATAAATGCCGGGATGCTCACCACTCGCCGACTCATCGAGCAAAGGCCGGAGCTCATCCAGGATCTTGTGACGGCACATGCCCTGGCAACCGAGTATCTCAACACCCACTTCGACGAATGGATCAAGCTGGCGACCGCGTTCGGTAACGACGAACAAGTTCTGCGCAAGGCCGCCGATAACATGCAGCTGACGTGGAACATGGACCAGGAATGGATCCAGCATGCCAAGAATCTGGGCAAGCGCATGGTGGCCTTGGGAATGATCGACCATGAACCCGACTACGACCAACTTTTCGATACCCGGTTCATGGAGAAGGCGCGCCGCGCGGTTTCGGCACGGATGGGCAAATGGCAGACAGAATAGCTAGCCGCTCAGTATCCTCACGCCGACGTCTTGACTGGCTTCCGTTCGTGTTGCCCGCTGCGGTAGGGCTGGCTTGGGCGACGCTCTCGTATGCCGGCCGGGTGCCCGAGTACCTGTTGCCGGCTCCGGGGCAGGTGGCCGTCACAGCCGCCGACTTCGTGACGGGGCTGTGGCACTGTGGGCCCTACAGCGGGACCTTCATCCGCCATGCTCTTGCCAGCATCGAACGTGTGGCCCTCGGCTTCAGCCTGGCGACAGTCGTCGGCGTGCCGCTGGGGCTTCTTACCGGCTGCAGTGACGCCGCGCGCCGCGTGCTTGACTTGACCGTGCACTCTGTCCGCGCAATCCCCGGCATCGGCTGGCTGCCTATTGCCATGGTATGGTTCGGCATCGGCACGCCCACCACTGTGTTCCTTATTGCTTTGGCCGCTTTCTTCCCAATCTACGTCAACGCAGCCTTGGGCGCGCGCTCGGTCCGCCCCCTGTGGATCCGGGCTGCGCAAATGCTGGGGGCATCGCGACGCGACCTGTTCGTTACCGTGATAATTCCCGCTGCCTTGCCCACCGTAGCCGACGGCCTGAGGCTGGGGCTTGGCATTTCCTGGGCTTACCTGGTGCTGGGCGAACTGACCGGGGTGCCGGATGGCCTGGGAGCGGTGATGATGGATGCACGAATGATGGGTTATGTGCAAATCATTCTGGTCGCCATGCTTTCCATAGCCATACTGGGGCGGCTGAGTGACCTTGCGCTCATGGCATTGCTGCGCCGCCTGTTGCCTCCTCGATTCGCCTGAAACCCGGGCGCGGTACGGGATGCGAACAATGGATACCGGTACCATTCAAAGCTGCCACATAGTCATAGACAAGGTCGGCAAGTACTTTGCCAACGAAAACGGCGGGCTGTGGGCGTTGCGCGATCTCAGCCTCTGTGTCCGCCGCGGCGAGTTCCTGTGCGTCGTGGGGCCGAGCGGATGCGGCAAGACAACGCTCCTGTCATTGGTCGCCGGCTTCGATACGCCCACCGAGGGGCAGGTGTACTGCAGCGGACAACCTGTAACCGGCCCCGGCCCGGACCGTGGTGTCATATTCCAGGAGGACGCGCTCTTTCCCTGGCTTTCAGTGGCGGGCAATGTCTGTTATGCCCTCCATCGCCGCGGCATCCCCCGCCGCCAGGCCACGCAGCAGGCCATGCACTTCCTGGAGCTGGTCGGCCTGCAGGAGTTCGCAGCCTACTTTCCGGGGCAACTGTCGGGCGGGATGAAGCAGCGTGCCGCCCTGGCGCGTGTACTTGCCAACCGCCCGCAAGCGCTGCTGATGGACGAACCGTTCGGCGCACTTGACGCCCTCAGCCGCATGGAGATGCAGCAGCTTCTGTTGACCATCTGGCGGGAATTGGCACCCACCATCCTGTTCGTCACCCACGATGTCGACGAAGCCATCTTCCTGGCCGACCGGGTCTACGTGATGACCGCGCGACCGGGCCGCATCTGCCGGCAACTGCAGGTGCCGCTGCCCCGGCCGCGGACCGCCGAAGTGCTTACCAGCCAGGGCCTGATGGACATCAAGCACGAAGTGCTCAACCTGCTGCTGGAAGCCAATGCGCAGGCGCACAGCCGACAACGCATTGTGAATCCGCTCTGAGAGGAGAGGCTGTTATGTGCACAACCCAACGGCATGCCCGGATTTGGCTGCTTGCATGGCTTGTCTGTTCGACAATGCCTGCAGCCGCCCAGTGTGCCGCTCCCTGGCAACCCTGGCACTGGACCGAGAAGACACAGTTCGACGGCTGGTCGGTGTACGGCGGTCAGCGGTTCAGCCTCATAGAAGACGACAAGCGTGATGCCTTCTACCTGCGCAACTACGACCTGGCGCTATTCGCTGACAAGCAGTTGAACGCCACCGACAGACTGCGCACTTACCTGGTCATCAACCCCTACTATCGCAACCATCCCCAGGTGCAGTCATCGCTGTGGCTCATATACCTGTTCTGGGAGAAGAGCTATGCCGATGGTTGCCTGCGCATCGGCAAGGTGCCCGTGCCTTTCAATTACCGCAATGGTTTCCCCGAGTGGCACAGCCAGGTGCGGCGGGTTACGCGGGTGTGGGATTATGGTGTCTGCTGGTCCAGCAAGCCGCATAATGGCTGGCAGTGGGATTTGGCCGTGGTGAACGACGGAACCAGTCCGGCGGCCGAATGGAACGACTCTGACCGCGCGGCGCTTGTGGGGCGGGTACGCGCCGGGGTCGGCAGCCGCTTCGAATTCGGCGTCTCGGCCATGGCGGCACACAATCGGGCCATGGCCGGCATCGGCAAGGTCCATGACATCTGCCGCTACGGCGCACATATCCGCTGGATCCCGTCACCACGCTCCGAAGTCCGCGCCGAGTATGTCGATTTTAGGTCCCTTACCCAATGCGGCCCGATGCGCCCCGAGTACGCCGACAAGCCGGGGCACGGATGGGTGCTTGAAGGTTTGCACCAATGCAGCGACGACTGGCAGGTGTTTGCCAACTTCAACTCCCTGTGCCGTGACGAAACCACGGCCTCGCAGGTTGAAACCCTTACGGTCGGTGCGCGCTGCCGATTGTCTGACCATCTATACCTGATACCGGAGCTGTGGTTTGTCAACGACGAACTGCCGCCGGGCAATCCCTTGTATGATGACAACCGCTACATTCTCACGGCGCTTGTTCTGTTTTGACACTGCTTATACGACACTCAGCGGACCGTAAGCTCGAGTACTGCCGACACAGCCGCGGGAGGGCAAACCGGGCATGCAGTTTCTTCCAAATACCTTCCCAAAATCGTGCGCCCCGTGTACGGCAAATTTGGTATAGTCGAGCGGGTTGATTGTGGACGGCTGGTGCGCGGTCTTCTCCGTTCTGGATGGTTGTTCCGGGTACGGTGTCCCAACGACGACAGCCGGCACGGTGCGCCCGCACGATTCCCGTCCCGGCAGTAAGTGACGCTCACCTCTGCAAGCAAAGGAGACCTCCGCTCGGATCGTGGGCAGTCTGAAAGACATAGTAGACGTTCTGTCCTGTTGCATTTTCACTTGGAAAATATTCACCACGATGGTGCCGGCCTTCTTGCTGGCCGGGGCGATAGCAGCCTTTGTGCCCAGTGCCACCATGCAGCGGTATCTGGGCGCGGGAGCCAAGCGCAGCTCGGCCTACGGCGTGGCCGCCATCTCCGGCATGGTACTGTCGCTGTGCTCGTGCAATGTCGTGCCGCTGTTTGTCAGCATTTACAGGCGGGGAGCAGGTATCGGCCCGGCCTTTACCTTCCTTTTTGCCGGGCCGGCCATCAACGTGGTCAGCGCCATCTTCGTTATCCAGGTCGTGGGGGTGGGCGCCGGAGTGTGGCGCCTTGTGTCCGTCCCCCTTATCGCCATACTCGTCGGCATAGCCATGGCCTTGTTGTTCAGGCGCCAGGAAGCGATACGGCAGGAGCAACTGGTTGCCGTGGAGGCCCTCGCCGGCGCTCACGCCTCGTGGCGCGCGTGGCCGTTGTTTATCCTGCTCCTCTTGCTGGTGGCCTACGGAGCCTGGGACATGGACTGGACACCCAAGATCGTGGGAATGCTGCTGATTTGCCTGCCCACGGCCATCTTCTTTATCCTTAAGTTCGACTTCGAGGAATTCAAGGAATGGATGTGGGAAGTGTGGGGGCTGCTCAAGCTGGTGGTTCCCGTTCTCGTGCCGGCCCTGCTGCTGATAGCCTTTGTCTCCTCGCAAGTAAGCATTGTGTGGGTTGACCGCTGGCTGAGCGCCGACCCCGGTGACACCTGGGGCATGATCCGCATCACCACGCTGGCGGACGTCTTCGGGGCGCTGATGTACTTTCCCATCCTCAGCGAGGTGGCCTTTGTCAAGGCCTTCCTGCTCAATGGCATGAGCATTGGCCCGGGGATGGCGATCCTGCTTACGGGTGCAGGGCTCAGCCTGCCGGGAGTAATCATCCTGGCGCGCGAAATCGGATGGAAAAAGATCATCATCTACCAGCTGCTCATCATACTTTTCACCACGCTGTCGGCGCTCCTGTTCGTTTCGGAGATCGGCCAGTACATATGTGCGTGCATGCAGTTGCAATGATAGCGCCATTTTTTTCCAGGGAGGTCCGTAAAATGTCGCGGTGCAAATATCTGCCGGCCTTGTTCCTGCTTGTCGCCATCACGGTACTGCTGGCCGGATGCGGCAAGCCCTCGCAGCAGACCGGGCCGGTTTCCGTCAGGAAACCCCGGCCTGCCACCATACACCTCAAGTTGCTGGCCCCTTGCGGGATGATAATCCCCGTTGAGGAGGCGCTCAGTGCCTACAAAGCCCGCGTCCCGCAAGTGAAGATTGATACCAAGTACGACAACTCGGTGATAATAGCCAAGCAGGTAGTCGAAAAGGGCGAAAGCTGCGACATCTTCATCTCTCCGGGGCCTCGCCAGCTTGATATTCTGCGCCGGGCGGGCCTGGTTGATGAAAGCAGCATCACGCCTTTTTGCACCTTCGAGTTGGTGGCGATAGTCCCCAAGAGTAATCCGGCCGGCATCTCCAAGCCCGAAGATCTCAAGAAGGCCAAGACCCTCTCGATGCCTGACCCGGATGAAGATTCGGTCGGGTACGCCGGCCGCCAGGCCCTGACCAGGTTGGGACTGTGGGAGGCCCTCAAGCCGAAGATGGTCACGGTCAAGGATGCCATCGTCTCCCACAAGTTTGTAGCCTCGGGCAAATCACAAGTCGGCATCGCCTTCCGTAATTGCCCCCTGCAGACCAACCCCGAGAAATTGTCACTGAGCAAGGTTGCCGTGGCCTTCAGCTTCCCCGAGGACAGCTACGACCGCCCCCAGGGACTGGCGGCCGTAACCACCACCTGCTCACACCCCCAAGCAGCCAAGGATTTCGTCAAGTTCCTCGCCTCCGCTGAAGGCCAAAAGGTCATCCAGGATCACGGGTTGACGCCGCTGGCTGCGCCTGCACAATCGGCTGCTGCGCAGACCGGCCCGGGGCCGTCCAGCGACAAGGTGCGCGGCCCCAAGGATGCCAAGGTCCTGGTGCAGGCGTTCTACCCCCGCAGCGGCCACGAGGAGATTCTCAAGACCATCTTCGCTCTGGCCGACAGGTACCCGGGCAAGGTCCGCGTGGAGCACTACAACTGGGCGGATAACCCCGACGACCGCAAGGTGTGGCGCAGCAAGGGCCTTAGCTGCGGCGCCATCCTCATAAACGGCAAGCAGACCTTTGAATACACCGACACGCAAGGCAAGCGCCATCAAGTGACATTCATGATGGGGATGGGCGGCGAGTGGACCAAAGAGGACCTGGATGCCGTCGTGGCCCAGATCGTGGCGCAGATGTATCCCAATGGATAGAAGGATGTGATGGTTCATGAGCGCACGACACCACATCGCCCTGGTTGCGGCCCTGGCAGCCGTGATAGTCATCACGGCCGGTTGCGGTCCCAAGCAGGTTGCCGACAATACAACAGCCTGCCCGGTTGTCGACAGGGCAGCACCACCAGCCCCTGCCAATGCGCAGAAACCAATTACAGTCTACGTGCCTTGTGGCATCGCCGGCCCGTACGGTGACGTTTGTGACCTTCTCAAGCGCACCGACCCGCAACTTACAATCAGGGACAAGATCGCCAATACCACTGCCTTGATGCGGCTGTTGCTGGACGGCAAGGGCAAGTGCGACGTCCTGCTGGCGTTCGGCAATATCGAAGTCAATATTCTGAAGCAAGCAGGCCTAGTAGCCAAGGCTGTTCCCATCGCCGGCAACGGGCTGGGGTTGATTGTCCAAAAGGGCAACCCCTTGGGTATAACGGGCGTCAAGGACCTCGTCTCCAAGAAGGTCAAGGCCATTGCCATTGCCTCGGACAATACCAGTGTGGGCTTTTACGCTGAACAGGCGCTCAAGAACGCCGGCATCTGGGACCAGGTCAAGTCGAAGGTAGCCAGGACGGAAATGCCCGTGGAGTTGAAAGCATTCGTGATGAAGCGTAAGGCCGATGCGGCCATTATCTACCGCACCTGCATGGTGGAAGTCTACAGGCCCGGCCAGGAGCGGTTAGGGGAAAACCAAGGTATCTCCACCAAGCTGGAAGATGTCGGTGTAATAGACCCTGCGCTTCACGATCCCTTCTACGTCCATGCCGTCCTGCTCAAGAACGCCTCCAATCCTCAGGCGGCGGAGCGCTTCATAGCCGCGTGGACCAGCCCCGAGGGCCAGGATATTCTTGCCGACTGGGACTTCCTGCCGCTGGAGAAGGCATCTGCTGCCCAGTGACACCGCCGCGGCAGCATGGCAGGAGGCTGTGGCTGCACCGCCCACAGGAGGCAGCGGGCAGGCTGACGAGTGAGCTTGTCCCGGTGCCAAGGCAAGAAGGACTTTGCGCCTTGGCGGGGAAAAAGCCTGCAGCGTATGGGTACGATGGAAATTATTTCGCTCAAGTCAAAAATCTACTTTATTACGCCCGACCCGCCTCCTGACACCGCGGCCTTGTGCGCCCTGGTGCGCGAGGTCATCCGGGGCGGTGCAGGCATGATCCAGTATCGCGCCAAGGCCACCACCACCGCCCGCATGGTGCAAGATGCCGCGGCCTTGCTGGAACTGACGCGCCCGGCCGGCGTACCCTTGCTCATCAACGACCGCGTTGACGTGGCCCTTGCGGTGGGCGCTGATGGTGTCCATGTCGGCCAGGAGGACATGCCCGTGGACATAAGCAGGCGGATTATGGGCCCCAAGGCGATTATCGGCGCCTCGTGCTCCACGCTCGCCGAAGCTGTTGCCGCCGAACGCAACACCGCCTCGTACGTGGCATTCGGCCCTGTCTTCCATTCACCCACCAAGCCCGACCTGCCGGCCATCGGCCTTGACCCTATCATGCGGGCGCGCAACAACATCTCCGTGCCGATCTGTGTCATCGGCGGCATAACTGCCGACAATATCGCCCAGCTTCAGCCGGTCAACCCTGAGCTGGTTGCAGTCGTCTCCTGCATATCCGAGGCCCCCAATCCCAGGGCAGCCACCAGGGAATTGGTGAGGCTGGCCGAGCAGCACTTGCCTCACCGCTTCTTCGGACCTTGATTACCGGGCTGCCTGCTGTGGGCGGTTCCTCTCCCCCAGGCCGGCGCAATGCCCTGCACACCGTTGGCTACGGCGCCGCACACCGTCGCAGCGCTTCTTGCCGACTGTCCTTGACCGCGGCTGCCGGACACGTTACAGTATGATGGTAGCTGCGCGCATTTATGCGTTACATCAGCGACTGACCGGTTGCTGGTCGCAACATTTATTACGAGCAGGCCCGCTATTGCGAAACATCAGCCTCTATACAGTTGTTGCCGTGCTGACAGCCGCCCTCTGCTGGACGATGGTGCGGCACATTCCCGTCGCATCCACCGATGGCACCAGCGCCGAGCCGCAGGCCTTGCCCCCTACCCCTGCACCGCCCCCTCCTCGTCAAGTCACCATCTGTGCCGTGGGCGATGTGATGCTCGACCGCAACGTGGGCAGGGCAATCCAGAAAAACGGCTGCGAAAGTATCGTCCGGCAGGTAGCCGGCAAGCTGCGGGCCGCAGACATCACCTTCACCAACCTGGAGTGCCCGCTATCCACGGTGGGAGCACATTCGCCCTCCAACTGCGTTTTCCGGGCTAAGCCCGAGACCGTGAAGGTCCTGACGCTGCTGGGGGTTGATATCGTCTCGTTGGCGAACAATCATACCCTCGACGCCGGCCGCGAGGGGTTGCTGCAGACGCTTGAACATCTTGACAAGGCGGGCGTCTTATATTGTGGGGCCGCCAGGCGGCAGCAGGCAGCTTCACAGCCGGTCTACCTGCACGCCCGCGGCGTACGGGTTGCCTTTGTTGCGTTTACCGACCTTAGCTTCGCCCACGGCAGTTACTCAAAGGTCGCCGGCGACATGCACAATTTGTGTGAGGCTGTATCTGCGGCGCGGGAACTGTCCGACATTGTCGTGGTCTCATTGCACTGGGGCGAGGAATACAGGCAAACCCCCACCCAACGCCAAAGGCAGGTGGCGCACGCCGCCATTGATGCGGGTGCCGACTTGATTGTGGGCCACCATCCGCACACCCTAGAAGGCATCGAAATCTACAAGCACCGCCCGATACTGTACAGCATGGGCAACTTCATCTTCGATCAGCGGGACGCGCCCGACGGGCGCATGGAAAGCGCCGTCTTCGACCTTACCTGGAACGAAGCCGCGGGCTGGCGCATACAGATTACCCCTGTGTGGATCGCGCGTTCACGAATGGGACCCCAGTGGCCGACTTCCGCCAAGCGGGACAAGATTCTGCGGCGCATTCAAAAGCTGTCGGCGGCCTTGGGTACCGACGTACAGTTGCAAGGCGGATGCGGTTACGTTACTATTCCTCCGACCAGCCAGGCAGCAGGCCGCCTGCCGCCGGCATCTGCACGGTACTGCAATTCGCTCTACACGCAAAAGGAGCAGTCATGATGAAACAGAACTTCGTCTTGGTGGGTGTACTAATAGCAGTAGGCATTTGCCTGATTGTCTCTCAAGGTGCTACCGCCCAGAATGATAATGCGGCCGACGAGGTAGTCGCCAAGGTCTACGGTGAAGAAATAACCAAGTCGGAACTGGTCGCTGAACTCTTGGATCGCTACGGCTATGGTGTCCTGCAGTCCATGATCGAGGCCCGGGCGATCGAGCATTATGCCAAGGAGAACGGTTTCAAGGTCAGTGACGAGGAAATCGACAAGCGCCTGGCCGAGGCCAAGTCGCAGATCGACAAGCAGGCCACGCTGACGGGGGTGAACTTCGACCTGTGGCTGGCCCAGCGCCGTCTTACCCTTGCGGCCTTCCGCGAACAACTCCGCCTGCAAGCGCTGCTCGAACTTATGGTCAAAGACAAGGTCAAGGTCGAGGACCAGGAGGTCGCCCAGTACTACCAGCAAAATCGTGAGAAACTGGCACGCGAGGAGGCGATGCAAGCTGCGCACATAGTCGTCGCCACCCGCGAAGAAGCCGAGAACCTGCGCAATCGCATCCTCAAGGGAGAAATCAGTTGGGAGGATGCCGCCAAGCAGTATTCGCTTGATCCCTATGGCCGCGACAACGGCGGGCTGCTGGGGTGGGTGGTGCGCGGTGACAGCCCCAGCCAGAAGGCTGTCTTCGCCCTGCAGCACGATGGTGACATCTCCCCTGTCACTCAAACCCAGATGGGCTACCACATCTTCAAGCGCCTCAGCCACCAGCCCGGCGGCATTCCCCCCTTCGAAGACGTCCAGGATGAAATCCGCCAGCACATCTACCAGGCCAAGCTGCTGCGCGCCATGCAGGCGCAGCGCGAGTACATAGTGAAAATGGGAGATCCCCAGCGCTTCATCCACTTCGCCAGCGAAGGGACTGAGACCACTCCTGCGCAGTGAACTACCTGGTATTCGCACCGCTCGGTACTCAAGCACAGGCATGCAGGCTGCGCCGAACACCGGCCCGGGGCGGCGAGCAAGCCGAGGTGGTTCCCCTTGTCAGCGACATCCGGCAGTTGGAAATAAGCCGCCATCCGCTGCATGTTGCTCTCCGCCGCCAACTGCCGCAACTTCACAGCCGCATACGCAATCTGGCCGCGCGGATAGGCGAGGTTCTGCCTGCGTCCTTGAGCCTGCCGCCGGCCGATGGGCTTCCCTCGTGGTGGGAGACATACAGCGACACCTTCGCCCGCCTCTATGTCGCTCCCGCAGTGATCAACGCCGAGATCGCCCGCCTAGCCACGGCCGACGGCCCTCCTTCAAGCGCCTGGCTGGCGGGGGCGGCGGCGATGTTGCCCGGCGCCTGGCATGCCACCGTTGCAGCGCTGCGGACAGCTTTGCAGCCCTCAGGCATCACCCTTAGCATTGCCGGTTCGGCTGCCCCGCGCCTTTTCAGTTCGTCACTTCGCTGCTGGGCCTCCGGCGCCAAGAGGCTCAGCGCACTGGGCCGCCGACGCCGGGTCGATGCTGCGCCCGTCCCTGAGGCCGACGTCTGCTGCCTGGCGGTGGGAGCCACCTCCGCCCCCATTATTGCCCGCCTCTCACAGGCGCTACAGGCCCATTATGGCATATCTGTTATCTCCGCCGACATGTCCTTTGGCGGCAGCCGCGGGGCCCTTGTGGAGCACAAGCTGGCGTTTGTTGATCCTGCCGCCTTGGCTGCCCAACCTGCGTACGCCGAGGCATGGCGCAGGCACCGGGCGTTGCTGTTCGGCCGCAGGGAAATCGGCAGCCTGCTGTCACGCGCTGATCTACCTGCGCATCTTGCACGTGGACTGGCCGCGCCGCTGCAACTTGCCGTGCTGCGCGATTCCGCGGTCGGCCTGTATCGCATTCACTGTGCCGCGGCCCTGCTGCAAAGGGTCCAACCCAAGGTGATCCTGGCCTTCCACCCTTATGCCGATATCATTTCTCCCTACGTGCTGGCTGCCAAGCGGCAGGGCCTCAAGTGCCTGTACTTGCAGCACGGCATTCTGGGGCCCTTTACGCGGACTATCGGAAGGCTGCCCTATGACAAGATGATGGTCTTCGGCGATTACGTGAAGGAACTTTTCGGCTGGTGGGTTGATCCGGGCTCCGAGGTGGTGGTGACGGGCCATTGCCTGTACGACGAGGCCGTTGTTGACAGCACGCCGGACCCGGCGTTACGGGCACAACTGCTTCAGGGCAGGAAATACCTGGTCTTGGTTATCACCCAGCCGGACGAGCCGCAGGTGCGGCGGGCACAGCAACAGTGGTGGCTGCAGGGGGTGGCAGAGGCATGCCGGCAGTTGGATGCACGTGCCGTGCTCAAGCTTCATCCCCAGGAAAGCGGCGACCATTTATATCGTGGTCTCGTTCAATCCTTCCCGGACAACGTTACCGTGCTGGCAGCGGGATCTTCTACCCTCCCACGGCTCATCAGCGCTGCCGATGTGGTGGTAATGCGCGATTCTACCGTCGCATACGAGGCGAACCTGCACGGGCGGCTGGTTATAACCGTCAACCTCTCCGACCAGGACGAGCGTTTCCCCATCGCGCGGACAGGGGGGGCCTTGGCCGTCCGCAGCTACGGGGATATATCGCCCACCCTGCGACGGGCGCTTACCGACGAGGCAACCCAACGACAGATGTCAGCCAGGCGCGCCGAGTTCCTTCGCCTCCACCTCGGCCCGCTCGATGGTCACGCCACCGAACGCATCTGTAGGCACATCGCCGGGGCCGTTGCCGAGGTAGGCGTTATCCCCGGCGCCTGAGCACCTTGCCCGCTACTGCGGAAGTGCGCTTTCCCCCCTCGACCGCCGGTTTGCCGTTCACGAACACGTACTCGATACCCACCGGCGGGCGCTTGGGAGCTTGCATCGAATTACCCTCGCTCACCGTCTGTGGGTTGAACACCACCAGGTCTGCTTGCTTGCCCTCGGCGATAACGCCGCGATCGGCAAGCCCCAACCTGCGGGCGGGCAGACTCGTCATCTTGCGGATGACCTCCTCGAGGCTCAGTCGTCTCGTCTGCCGCCAGTATTCCCGCAATATCCGGGGAAAGACACCGTAGCCTCGAGGATGAGGATGCTCCCCGATGAGTATGCCGTCACTGCAGATCATGCAGGCAGGGTAGGTAATGATGGGAGGCACGTCTTGCGGCGCACGTCCGCCGGTAATGGCCGCAATCCCCCAGCCATATCTTGCCAGCAGGTTGCAGAAAACTTCCGGCGCCGGCAAGCCCTGCCGCCGGGCGATGTCCGCCACCGATTGGCCGGCTAGCCCCTCGGGGTCGCCTGCGGCGATACCGCTGATAACCAGTTTGTCCCACTCCCAGTGCGTCTCTTGTATCACTTTTTGCCGCGTCTGGGGATCCTGCAGTTTGCTGCGCAGTGCTTGGGGGCCTCCCTCGCCCAACCAGGCCGGCGCCACCGAGGCCAGCCACGAATTGCCCTCCAGGTAGGGATGGGCGTCATACGCTATGTCCACGCCTGCACTGATGGCGTCATCAATCAACTCCACCAGTTCACCTGCACGGCCGGCGAACTTGGGGAGCACGAACAGGTGCGAAATCAGGGCCGCGCAGCCGCTGTTGCGGCTGACGGTGATGGTCTCCTTGGTGCAATCGAGCAGGTCGCCGTAAGTGAAGCGTTCGTGCGGAACGTACAGCCCGCCGTACTCGGCTACTACTTCCGCCAGCGCGACAAGCTCGCCGGTGTCGGCGAATTCGCACGGCGCGTATGTCA
>JALGVG010000057.1 GCA_029819875.1 Candidatus Zipacnadia bacterium
TCCGTTTCCCATGCAGTCGGCCCACATCCACACATTCAAGGCTGGCCCCGGCCCGATGTTTACGAGCACTGGTAGATTTTCTTTGGTATCCCACGTGAGGATAAGCAGCGGCATACTCGAGGCCTGTGCCAGCACATTTGTAGCTTGTGCTTGCACGTTTGTGGCTTCAGCCATCGTCCTTGTAGCTTCAGCCATCCTCCGCGTTTCTAACGCGTAACATAGGGCAACAAACCCGGCACCGGCAATTGCACAAGTTTGCGCAACCGGCGCAATGGCTGTGACCAGCCATTGCGCCGACAGTAGACTAGCAAGTACAACAAAAACCACCGGAATCAAAAATCCTACAAAAAGCAAAATTACGCCTATGTACAGCCACCGCATAAGCTACACTCCCACTCTCTACCTTAGGGTTCAGTGGCTCATAACGCCAACGCTTCCTTCACCAGCTTGGCCGTCCGTTCTCTTGCTCGCTCGATGCGCCGGCGGGCCGAGCGCGCCTGCTTGAGGGCCTCGGCGTGCACAGCCTTCAAGGAGGCCAGCAGCGCCGTCACGCTGTCGGGGCCGGTGCTGCCCAGGCTCACCTGGCGCACCAGGCAGGCCTGCGGGTCACAAACTGCTTCTATCTCATCCAGTGAAAGCTCCTGGCCGTGCCGGCGGAGGATTTCCTGCACCCGCCGGTGGTCGTCAAGGGTCTTGCCCTCCGCAATGAGTTGGGCCACCAGCCCGCCCACTATCTCGTGGCAGGTGCGGAACGGCAGGCCGCGGTTTGCCACCAGGAAGTTGGCAAGCTCGGTGGCGGTGGCGAAATTCTTGCCCACCAGCTCCCGCATCCGCCCGGTATTGAACTTGACCGTTCTCACCATCGCCTCCAGAGCCCGAATGGTCATCTCGCTCTCGTCGAGGGCCTGCCATAGCGGCGGCTTGTCCTGCTGCAGGTCGCGGTTGTAGCCGCTGGGCAGTGCCTTGAGCAGTGTCAGGATTTCCATCAGCCGCCCGTACACCAGCCCGGCGCGGGCGCGGGACAGCTCCGCTATGCAGGGGTTCTTTTTCTGCGGCATTATCGAGCTTCCTGACGCCAGGCTGTCATGAATTTCCAGCAGCCCGTATTCGTAGGTGGAGAACAGCACGAACTCCTCAGCCAGGCGCGAGAGGTTGCTCATCAGGATACAGAGGGCCGCCAGCGCCTCGGCGACGAAATCCCGCGAGCCGACGGCATCCAGGGCGTGCTCGACCACCCCGTCAAAGCCCAGCAGCTTTGCGACATACGCCCGGTCAGTGGGGAACGAGGTCCCCGCCAGCGCTGCCGCTCCCAGCGGGCAGCGGTTGGTGCGCTGAAACGCCCCCCACAGGCGATCCTGGTCGCGGGCCAGCATTGACACGTAGCTGGACAACCAGAAGGCCACCGAGATGGGCTGAGCGTGCTGGGTGTGCGTGTAGCCGGGCATCACGGTGCGTTCGTTGCCGCGCGCCCGCTGCAGCAACGCCTTCTGCAACGCCGCGACCGCCTCCATGATATCCAGCAGCCTGGTGCGCAGGTGCATCCGGCAATCGGTGACCACCTGGTCGTTGCGCGAACGGGCGGTGTGCAGCTTGCCGCCCATCTCCGGCCCGGCGCCTTGGCGGACGTACACCTCCACGTTCATGTGGATATCCTCAAGCTCGCGCCTCAGAGGGAGCTTTCCGGCCTGCAAATCCTCGCGGGCTTTTTCCAACTCGGTGAGGATCGCCTTCAGGTCGTCCCGGCTGATAATGCCGCACTTGGCCAGCATCAGCGCGTGGGCCTCACTGCCCCAGATGTCCTCGGCCGCCATCCGTGAGTCGGCGGCAATCGATTCGGAGAAGTCAAGGGCGATGTCGGCCATCTCCGCGCTGAAACGCCCGCCCCACAGCTTGCTGGACTTACCTTGTTTAGCCATGCTAGCCTCCGACCTCATGTAGCGTGCTTGTAGTACTGCCTTCGACAGGGGGTGACCCTAGGGTCACCCCGCGAAAACGGCGATATTTCGGTATCATTGGGAGCTTGTGTCACCGGTTGACAGCATGCCCACATCACTTTACGTTGGGCAATCCACGATGCCCCAGGATCTGGTACTGGAAGCCGTGGATCTTGACGGCGGGGCCGCTCTCCTGCTGGTCCCAGACGATACGCACCTCGTCGGCCTCCTGTTCGCGCTCGACGATGGCGCGCAGTTCGGGGCGGAACAGGCGGCTGTCGCTTTCCCGGCTGATGATGTTGATGTTGCCCTTGTAGAGTTGAACGGTGTACTTGCCGTTCACCGCCCACTGGCTGGACTCGATGAAGGCGGCGCAGTCGGCGGTGACAGGATGGTACCACCCGCCGTGGTAGACCATGTATGCCCACATGCGCTCGACCTGCGGCTTGAACTGGACTTGCTCCTTGGTGAGGCACAACTGCTCGAGGTCACGGTGCAGTGCAAGGATAACCTGGGCGGCAGGCGCCTCGTAGACCTCGCGGCTCTTCAGCCCGATTATCCCGTCTTCGAACATGTCGATCTTGCCGATGCCGTTTTCGCCGGCCACGCGGTTGAGGTAGTGGATGATGTCGCCGAGGTCAGCCTGGTCATCGCAGCGCACCGGCAGCCCCTGCTCGAACTCGATTTCCACGGTGCGCGGTTCGTCGGGCGCGTTCTCGGGGAACTTGTACCAGATGTATTCGTCCTGTGGTATCTGCATCTGCAGGTTGGCGACCTCGCCGGAGCCGATCGAACGGCACCACATGGTCAGGTCGTCACCGATGCCGGCCTTGTAGGGGATGCCGTACTGCTCGGAAAGCTGCTTCTCCTCCTCGCGCGTGAGGTTGAAGTCGCGCACCGGCACGATCACGGTGCAGTGAGGGGCGAACAGGGAGAAGACGTTATGCATGCGGAACTGGTCGTTCCCCTTGCCGGTGGAGCCCTCGCAGATGGCGTCGAAGTCGTTGTCCACGGCGAACTCGGCCACCTTGCGGGCGATGAGCTGGCGGGTCATGGAGGTGGCCACCGGGTAGCCCTCGTAGGAGCTGTTGGCCCGGATGGCCACGGTCAGAAAGTCATTGACGAACTCGCGCTGGGCGTCAATATACACCCACTGCACGCCGAGCATATCGGCCTTGGTGCGGCACAGCTCGATCTCGTCATGGGTAAGGCCGACATCCACGGTACAAGCGACCACCTCCTCGGCCCCGTAGTATTCGGGCAGCAGCTTCAGTGCCAGGGTCGAGTCCAATCCACCCGAATAGGCCACTGCCACTCGCTTCACTTTCGGGATTTCGATTGTGTATTTGCCGGTCAGGTCCATTGTTCTCCTCCTGTACGTGCATGGTGTTGCTTGGGTTACACTAGGCCCTGCACATAAAATAGATGCCCGATGGGCGCCGGCCACGTGTACCGTGGATGCCCGGATCGGGCCCCACGATAATACAATTAGACGCTGGTAAGCGTCAATCCTACCGCGTTTTGCTACGTCCAGGAAAGCTCCTGCTCGCAGTAGACGCACCGCAAGGTGCCGTCAGCCAGCTTGTAGAAGCGGGCGGGCAGGTACGTCTCGGCGGTCGTAATGCACCTTGGGTTGGCGCAGCGGCCGACGTCGGTAACCACTTCCGGTTCAGATTGCCGCCAGCCGTCGTCGCCTGCCGCCGGGGCCTCGGCAGCCGCCCGGCCGGGTTCGGGCAAGTCGTAACGGTCCGCAGAATGCCCCGTCTTGGGTTCAACCAGCCCCAGCAGCAGGGCGATAAGCGCCATCCGTACCGGCACACCGCCGGCAGCCTGGCGGAAGTACTGGGCGCGGGGGTCGGCATCCACGGCTGGGTCGATCTCATCCACGCGCGGCAGCGGGTGCAGCACTATCATGTCGTCGGGAGCCTGGGCCATGAGCTCCGGCGTCAGCACGTACACGCCCTTGAGCTGCTCATACTCGGCCGCATCATCGAAGCGTTCGCGTTGTATGCGCGTCATGTACAACACGTCAAGGTCCATCTCTGCGACCGCGGCGGCCAGGTCACCGGTCATCACCGGCTTGCGGCCCATGTGCTGCTCGCAGCGCTCCAGGTAAGAGGCCGGCATCTGCAGGGCGTCGGGAGCGATGCAGACCACCTCGGAGCCAAACGCCGCCATGACCGGCGCCAGGGAGTGGACGGTGCGACCATACTTGAGGTCACCACACAGGCCGACCTTGAGGCCCTCCAGCCGGCCCTTGCAACGGCGGATCCAGAACAGGTCCGTCAACGTCTGGGTGGGGTGCTGGTGGGGGCCGTCGCCAGCGTTGATGACGGGCACGGAGGCGTACTCGGCGGCAACCTTGGCCGCCCCGGCCAACGGGTGACGCTGGACTATGATGTCGCTGTAGGCGCTGATGATGCGGACGGTGTCGGCGAGGCTTTCGCCTTTCATCAGGGAGCTGGCCTCCCGCCCCCCCAGGTCCAGCACCTGCCCGCCGAGGCGCAACATGGCGCAGGCGAAGCTGAGGCGGGTGCGCGTGCTCGGCTCGTAGAAACATGTCGCCAGGATACGGTCCAAGGGAGCGGCGGCTGCCCGGCTGGCCGACTCATCGAAGCCAATGGCCTCGGCCATCTCCTCGGCACAGTCCAGGATGGCGATGATCCCGCCCAGTGTTAGGTCGTCGAGTGATACCAAGCTCTTGCCTGCGAACACGGTGTGCCTCCTCCTACGTGATACCCAAGGCCTTGTTGATGTCATCTTTGATGCTGCGCGTCGCCGAGGCGGCGGCCTCCGCATAATCCAGGCCGGCGTATTGCGGCTGTTGGTAGGCATAAATGATGGCTCGGGACGAGTTGACTACCGCACCGAGGTTATGTTTGTCGAAAGCTGCGGCCACGTCCTGTGGTCCCGCCCCCTGCGCCCCGTAGCCGGGCACCAAAAAGGGGATCGCGGGCATCAAGCGGCGCAACTGTCCAAGCTGCTCAGGGTACGTGGCGGCGACCACGGCGCCGACAAGCGAATAGCCGCCGGACCCGACGTGCTCCCGGCCCCAGTCGTTCACCAGGTCGGCCACCCGCCGATACAGCGGCCTGCCGGCTGCCAATTGCTGGTCCTGCAATTCCCCGGCGGAGGGATTGGATGTCTTGACCAGGACAAAAACGCCCTTGGCGGCCTCGGCCGCCCGCTCGACGAACGGCTTTATGCCGTCGGAGCCGAACAACGGGTTGACGGTGAGAGCATCGAAGGGTGCATCCGGGCGCAGGTAGGCATGGGCGTAAGCTGCAGCGGTGGAGCCGATATCCCCACGCTTGGCATCCAGTATGACGGGCAGGCCCAGCTCTTGGGCGTGGGCGGCCACGCGCCACAGCACATCAAGCCCCTCCGGCCCCAAGGCCTCGAAGAACGCGGCATTAGGCTTGACACAGGCAGCCCACGGTGCGACGGCCTCGACGATGCGACGGCAGAATTCATATACTGCGGTCCCGTGCGGCAACCTGTCAGGCCGCGGGTCAAGTCCCACGCACACGCGACTGTTCTTGGTGGTTATTGCCGCCATAAGGCGGTCGGCAAAATGCTCAGCGGCCAAGGTGTAACCTCCGCCCTCAATGGATTTAGGCGATTATACCCACAGCCTTGCAGGCATGTAAAGGTGCCCGGGCAGCAGGCGCAAGGCCAAGCCGCGTAGGCAGAGAGGTCGAGGCGAGTTGAAGGCATGGTCGGCCAGGCCGGTCACTTGCGGCTTTCCAGCTCGTCCTTGAGCTGCTTGAGCTTCATGAGAGCTTCCAGGGGCGAGAGGGTGTCCAGGTCAAGGCTCTTGAGCTCCTCGACGACGGGGTCGGGAGCTGCTTGGAAGAGCTGGAGCTGAACAGGTGGGGCGATGTGGCGGGCGGCCTCGCCCGAAGGCGCCACTGCGCTTCCCAGGTCTTCCTGCTCCAGGCGCCGGAGGACATCGCGCGCGCGGTCAATGACGGCCTTGGGCAGGCCGGCCAGCCGCGCAACCTGGATGCCGTAGCTGCGATCGGTACCACCCGGCACAATCTTGCGCAGGAAGATTATCTCGTCGCCTTGTTCCTTGACCGTGATGCGCAGGTTTTTCACCCGCGGCATGATGGCTGCCAGCTCGTTGAGGTGGTGGTAGTGAGTGGCGAACAGGGTACGCGCCCCGATATGCTGCACGATATACTCGGCCACGGCCCACGCCAAGGAAAGGCCGTCGAAGGTGGATGTGCCGCGGCCGATTTCGTCGAGGATGATGAGGCTGCGGTCGGTGGCATTGTGCAGGATATTGGCGGTTTCGGTCATCTCCACCATGAAGGTGGACTGGCCGGTGGCCAGGTCGTCGGAGGCGCCTACGCGGGTGAAGATACGGTCAACGACGCCGATGCGGGCCTGCCGGGCGGGGACGAAGCTGCCCACCTGGGCCATCAGGCAGATGAGAGCGACCTGGCGCAGGTAGGTGGACTTGCCGGCCATGTTGGGCCCAGTGACTATGAGCAGTTGGCTGTCGGTGCAGTCCATGCGCGTGTCGTTGGGAACGAACGCCTCGGCGCTTTGCACCTGCTCGATGACCGGGTGGCGGCCGTCAATGATTTCAATAACATCACTGTCGTCCACCTGGGGCCGCACATAATTGTACTCAGTGGCCGCGCGGGCAAGCGAGAGCAAGGCATCCAAGGCAGCCAGGGCACGCGCCGTTTTCAGCACGCGGGGGGCCTCGGCCGCCACCTGGTCGCGCACCTGGCAGAAGAGCTCGTACTCCAGTTCCCGGCTTTTGTCATCGGCGCCGAGAATCCGGGCCTCCTGCTCCTTGAGTTCGGGGGTGATGAAGCGCTCGGCATTGGCCAGCGTCTGCTTGCGCTGGTAGTCATCCGGAACGAGGTCGAGGTTGGCACGGCTGACCTCGATATAGTAGCCGAACACCTGGTTGTAGCCGACCTTAAGCGACTTGATGCCGGTACGGGCGCGCTCGCGATCCTGCAACTGGGCAACCCAGCGCCGGCCATGGGTGGCTATCTCCCGCAGTTCGTCCAGCTCCCGGCAGTAGCCCTCGCGGATGATGCCGCCATCGGTGAGCGTGGCAGGAGGATCATCTGTGATGGCACCTTGCAGGAGGGCGGTAACGTCTGCCAAGGGGTCAATGTCTGCACGATACTGTTGCAGCAGGGGGGCGGTAGCGGCCTGGGCGTCGGCGATGATTTGCGGGAGGCGCTCAAGACTGGTGCACAGGGCGCGCAGGTCCCTGGCATTTGCACGACCGGCGGCCACGCGGCTGATGAGACGTTCAACATCGTAGATGGCGTGCAGGTGCTCGTGCAGCGAGGCGGCAAGCAGCCCGTCGGTGACCAGGTTTTCCACCGCGTCCAGGCGCGCGTGAATTTCGGGCACGCTCAGCAGCGGCTGCAGGAGCCAGTCACGCAGCAGGCGGCTTCCCATCGGCGTTTGCGTCTTGTCAAGCAGCCATAACAACGTGCCCTTGGCGGCCCCCTCGCGCAGTGTCCGCACCAGCTCCAGGTTGCGCCGGGTCGTGGCGTCAATAACCATGAAGCCATCGGTGGAGTAGGTGCTGATACCGGTAAGGTGGGGAAGGGTATCAAGCTTGTTGGCTTTCAGATAGTCGAGGGCCAGCGCGCAAGCAGCCTGGGCGGCGGGCATGTCCTGGATACCATATCCGCGCAGGCTCTCCACACCAAAGAACCGGCACAGCCGCTCGGCCGGGGTTTCGAAGGTCATCTCCTCGTCCTGCACGGTCTGCAACGCGGTAACGCCCACCGCGCGGATGGCGGCCACCAGTTCGCTATTGTCCGCCAATGTCGCAGGCAGGACCACCTCGGCGGGCTGGATGCGCACGATTTCATCAACCACCGCAGCCAAGGCCGGCGGCAGGTTGCTTCGCGTGGCCGCAAACAGACCGTCATCGCTTTCAGGCCGCGGTGCCGCCGACGGCTCGGTGGCCAGAAAGGCACCGGTCGAGATATCCACCAGCGCGATGCCGTAGCGCCCCTCGGCTTCGGCGACGGTTAGCAGAAAGTTGTGAGCCGGCCCCTGCAGGAGGTCATCTTCCAACAGCGTACCCGGACTGACAATGCGGGTGACTTCACGCCGCACCAGGCCTTTTGCCTGCTTGGGGTCCTCCACCTGGTCACCTATCGCCACACGATATCCCCGCTCGACCAGTACCGCCAGGTAGCGGTTGACCGCGTGGTAAGGCACGCCGCACATGGGCATGCGGCGGTTCTTGCCGCACTCGCGGCTGGTGAGCGTCAGTTCCAGCTCGCGGGCGCCTATCTCGGCATCCTCTCCGAACATCTCGTAGAAATCCCCCATGCGGAAGAATACCAACACGTCGGGCAGATCGGCTTTCACCGCCTGCCATTGGCGGAACATGGGGGTGAGATCGGCGTCCTTGGACAAGTAACCTTCCTCCGTGGTTGTGTATCTGAAAGCGCGTATTGCAAGCCCGCAACTTTGCAGGAATATATACTATATTGTATTTGTGTGGCATTTGTCCACCCGGTTCCCAGGTGCCGTCTACCGGAACCTGCCGGGCCACAACTCGGCACAGACCGGTGCTGTCGGACGGCACGAGAAGGGCCGCCATGTCAGGTGCACATCGCAGAGGAAATGGCGCGCAGGCGTCCAATATAGTGACTATACGGGTTTTGCTTGCAGGCCGCACGAAAGCCGTGTAAACCGGAGGTGGGTACAGTGTCCGAGCAAGAAGAAACTGCGGAACGCAAGTCAGCACGTATCAGGCTATACCAGGCCCAGCAGGAGGCCGCCAGACGCAAATTCGCCCGTGCCGAGGAACTGGCGCTCATGGCCCTGGAGATTGACGAAAGCTTTGTCGAGGCGCGCCTATGGCTGGCGAAGCTGTACGAGGATAACGACGAGACGCGCAAGGCAGCCCACATGTACGAAACAGTCCTGCACGAGGACAAGGAGAACGAAGAGGCATGGAAGGGGCTGGAGCGGGTAGCACCTGCCGCAGCCCAGCGCCTACGAAGGCTCAGTGAAATAGCTCCCGATCCGTTCGTCGCCCGCCGGCAACAGACCACCTTGTCCGACGACATAGTGGACATGGAGACACTGGCAGAGGAGCGCAGCGGGGCGGGGGCGGGGCCGAGCTTCGGCGTGTTCGGAGAATTCAGCGAGGAGATTGCCGGTGAGCTGGGCGAGGAGGAAGCCGGCGGTGAGCAGGAGGAAGGACCCCAGCGCGGGCCGGCCGAGTGGGAATATGAACAGGATCGGCCGGTGCTGGCCAAGTGGCGGGCCGCCGGGCCCGTGGCGCAGATGGTGGCAGCCATCCGGGCGGCGTGGCAGAGGCCGGAGGTATTTAACCCCGTGGAGGAGATGTGCGCGCACGGCAGTGCCAGCAGTTATGAGGACATGCTGTCAGCCGTCGAGCAGGCCAGCGCGCGGCTGGGGCTGGAGAAGCCCGATATTTACATGCTCCCGGAGCCGATCATGGACCCGGTGGTGATTCGTGACGGCCCGCCGACCATCGCCATACCGACGGGCATGGTGCGGGCGATGCAACGCCCCGAACAGACCTTCCAGATTGCACGGCGGCTGTTCTTGATAAGAGCCGATTACCTGGCCGAATGGCAGGCGGCTGACATCGTCCTGGCACGCAGGACGCGGGTCATGGGAGATTGCCTCAGCACGCTGCGCGAGGTGCTGGAGGGCATAGCAGGCAACTGGCGCAACGGGCTGGACCAAGGGCGGATCGAACAGCTCAAGAAGCTGGCCCATGCCTGGCAGCAACGCGTGGCACTGTCGGCCGACCGGGCCGGACTGGTTGCCTGCCGGGACCTGCAGGCCGCGTGCCAGGCCATCGTTAAGGGCACGGCCAGGTCGGCCAATGAAAAAGTAGCGGCGACGGTCCGCGAGTTCATGGACAGATTCAGGGGCCAGGAGGCGGCGGCGCTGGCAGCCATTCCGCCGCAGGCCTCTCCTGACAGCGACGAGGCATACGCGGCATACCGCATTATGATGCTGCGATGGTGGGCGTCCACCGACCAGGGCAAACAGTGGCTGGCCGGCGGCACCACGTAAGCAAGGCGCGGGCGCATCGGGCCGGCAAGAGGATAGGCACAGCGGCTGCCCGGCTCATGGAGCCCGTGCGAGGCCTGAAAGAGTGCGTGGCACCGGGCGGAGGTGTCATCGCGGCGAGCCGGAGGTACGGAAGTCGAAGGCCGGATAGAAGAGAGCCTGCAAAACAGACACGAAAAAACTACTTGCAACATAGCGGCCAGTAGTGTATACATTCGGCGTTGGCAGAGACAGGGGGCGCAGCGGGAAGCTGGGCCCCGGTTGATTGTGTCGCAGTCCGGCAGTAACAGGAGGACCCACACCTCAACAGGTCGGCAGATGCAAGTGGCAAGGCCATGAGCGCAAATTATGAACCGCAGACGGACAGGGACCGGGGCAGGCGGGTCGGGGTGCTGGCCGGCGCCATCATGATGCTGAGCAGTTCCTCGCTGGGAACTGTGCTGGGGTTTATCCGCGGGATCCTGGTGATGCGCATTATCGGCCCCACGGGGCGGGGCCTGGTGCGCACGGTGGACCTCCTCAACAAGTACCTCACTCACAGTCATCTGGGCATCCTGCACGGCATGAGCAAGCAACTGCCGATGGCCCTGGGAGCCGGGGACCGCGAGCGGGCCACCCGGATCGAAGACACGGGCACGACGCTGGTGTTGCTGCTCGGTTCGCTGACCTCCCTGGCCCTGCTGCTGTACACGTTCATATGGTCGGACTGGGCACTGTACACCCGGCAGACCATCGGGTTGGGAGCGGCAGTGATCCTATGCGGGCAGGCACTGGCCGCCTACCAGGTGATGCTGCGGTCATGGGGCAGGTACAAGGCACTGGCGGTCAGCACGGTAATAAGCACGGTGGGGATGTTCGTACTGTTTGTCGGCGCCGCCCACGTGTTTACTGTTACGACCGGCAACACGGCGGCGGGAGCGGCGGGAGTCACGTGGGGGTGGCTGGTGGCGTCACTGCTGGTACTGTACTACCTGCACCGCGCGGTTCGCTTTCCGCTGAGGCTTCGCATCGACTGGCAGTTAGCCAAGCAGCTTATCGTGGCGGGGCTGCCGATTGCCCTTGTCATGTTCACCGACAACCTGCTGCGGAGCGTGGATGGGCTGGTTGTGCTGCGCGACTGGGGGGTAGCAGGGCTAGGGATATACAGCGTGGCGATGCAAGTGGCTGCTTACCTGTATCGCCTCCCGCAGGTGGCAGGGTTTGTCTTATCGCCGCGGATCTGGGAGCAGTACGGCGCAACCAGCGACGTGGAGGCCGTGCGGCGCTATGTCATCACTCCCACGCTGGCGGCGGCGTTCGTGATGCCGGCAGCGGCGGGAGTGGCGCACGTGTTCATCCCGGCCTTCGTGCTGACATTTATCCCCAAGTTCGCTGCCAGCATCGTACCGACGCAGATACTGGCCCTGATGAGCATATTCCTGGCGTTGCCGGTTGCAGCGAATGCGCTGCTGATTGCGCTGAACCGCGAATTGGCCGTGGCGGTGTACAAGACCATCGGTGCGGCGGTGGTAGCCGTGGGCGTGTGGCTGGCGCTGCGCCATGTCATCCACTCGCCGCTGCGCTGGGTGGCACTGGCAACGGGCCTGGGGTACTTCATATCCAGCTTGCTGGCGCTGCTGGCGGTATACCGGCACTACCACGAAAAGCCGATAACCATGTGGTCGGAGATCGGCCTGCTTCATATCCCGTTCATGTGGGCGGTGCTGGCGCTGGTCGGAGCCGGGCAGGTTGCGGCTATGTTCGGGGTCAACAGCCTGGGAGAGTGGATAGAGGCGATCTTCAAGCTGATGGTTTTCCTGGTGCTGTACTCGCCGGTGCTGGTATACGGCAACCGGCAGACGCAAGTGGTAAGCCGGGCGATGCGAATGTTACGAAGACAGCCGCCAAGCGACCTGCCGCTCGACAAGTAGCCCGCAGACGATGTGGAGGCGGGCATAATCAGTGACAGGCCGGTGGCCGTGGTCAGGCCGAAGGAGTGGGGCGTGGACGCTGAGGGCCGGCGTGCTGTTGGAGCCGCCAGGCCAGGCGCGTGTTGCGCTGGGTGCCGGTGGTTGTGCGGATGGCCTTGAAGATGGCGCGCGTCTCCCCCACCAGGCATGCCATCTTCTGTGCCCTGGTCAGGGCAGTGTAAAGTAAGCTGCGCTGCAGCATTATGTAGTGGCTGGTGTGTACCACGATGACGCAGGCGGGATATTCACTGCCCTGGGACTTGTGCACGGTCAGGGCGTAGGCAAGCTCCAACTCGTGCAGCTCCGAGCGCATGTATTCGACGTTCCCCTGGTCATATTGCACCTGGCAAGTATCATTTTCCACGTCAATGCCGACGATGTAGCCGATGTCGCCGTTGTAGACGCCCTTGTCGTAATTGTTGACCGACTGCAGCACCCTGTCGCCGAGGCGAAAGACGACTTCGCCGCGGGCAAGCTCCGGCTTGCTCGGATCGGGAGCATTGAAGGTCTCCTGAAGGCGGCGGTTAAGCTCGGCCACCCCCAGGCTTCCGCGATGGACGGGAGTGATGACCTGGATGTCTGCAGGGGCGAATCCCATGGCGGGGAGGCTGCGCGTGGCGGTCTTGATGACCCGGTCAGCGGCGGCTGAGACGTCGTTTTCCGCCAGGAAGATGCAGTCGGCACGTTGGGTGCGCCATTTGCTGGGAGAGAGCAGCAACGGCTTGTCGCCGCGGTTGATCGCGTGGGCGTTCTTGATGATGAGGCTGCCCTTCTGCTGGCGGTGGATCTGCGTCAGGCGGCAGACAGGCACGATGCCGCTGGCCACGATATCGCGCAGCAGGTTGCCCGGGCCGACGCTGGGCAACTGATCTGCATCCCCTACCAGCACAAGCTGGGCACCGGGTCGCAGCGCGCGCAGCAGTTCGCGGGCCAAGGGGACGTCCACCATGCTGGTTTCGTCAATGATGAGGATATCGTGCGGCAGGGGGTTAGCCTCGTTGTAGCGGAAGCGATGGCGAAACGGATCATAGGACAGCAGGCGGTGAATGGTGCTGGCCGGCTTGCCGGTCATCTGCTCCAGGCGCTTGGCGGCGCGGCCGGTGGGGCAGGCGAGCCCGACGAGCTTGCCCAGAGCCTGGCAAAGATCAGCGAGGGCGCGCACGACAGTGGTCTTGCCTGTTCCGGGCCCG
>JALGVG010000225.1 GCA_029819875.1 Candidatus Zipacnadia bacterium
ATTGTCAAGTGCGGCGCCGGGTTTGTATTTGCCGGCCGGCAACCCTCCCACCGCGCAGCGGCCAGGCAAGCAATGGACATGGCATGGCGCGCGGTGACAGAGGGCAAGTACGACATAATCATACTGGATGAAGTCAACTGTGCGGTGGCCTTAGGGTTGGTGGAAATTGACGAGCTGATGGAGCTGATATCAGCCAGGCCACCACACGTCGAGCTGATTCTGACAGGGCGTGACGCCGACCCGAAGCTGTTGGATGTAGCTGACCTTGTTACGATAATGCAGCAGATCAAACATCCCTACAGCCGGGGTATTGTGGCCAGGCAGGGGATTGAGTACTAAAGCAAGACCGGCAAAGCCAGGGGGGTATCTCACGAGCGGGATGCGGACACGGCCGCTTCGCGCCAAGCCAACTGCAAAAACGCACGCATTCACCTCTCGCGCTCCACGGAGAGCGGCCTGCCACCGTGTCGCTGTCGGCATTGGTTGGGACATTATAGGCCCCCACCAGGCGTACTCCCCGGCCACAGGAGGGTGACTCCCAGCGATGGTCCGGTGGGTACGGGCCATGACCTGAGGGCGGAGTTATACCTAGGTTGGAGCAGTCTCGTGCGCTGCACGCGTAGCAAGCAAGGTGATAGCGCATGCCCCGGCCTCTTCTACCCACCACGCACATTCGTCCCGGATGCACTCGGTGACACGTTCCGTCGCCTTACCGAGGAGAGTGCGCTCCTCTTCGCGCGAACCTTCGCCCGACAACTCGAACCGCAGGGGACACTTCATTGCAGCCTCACCTCCAACTGACCATATTATACCTACAATTGTAGCGGCAGGTCAACAAATATTTGCCTTGGGCAGTAGCGCCGACGTGCAGCAGGACCTGGCCGACCGTCCCCGGTCGACAACCAGGGGTGCAACAGTATAGCTTGCAGCGCGAAGCATGGTGTGCAAGATGTGACGGGTGGTATAATTATGCCGACGATGGCATAGCATCTGTGGACGCTGGAGGCCAGACGATGATACTGCTTGTTTCAATGACCAGGCCAGGCGATGACTACGTGCAACACGGCAGCGGTGCGTGGGCGAACAAGCTCCGGTTCGAGGAGATTTCCGGCCACCCGTGTATCATCCAGCACTATAGCCAGGTGACGGCCGATCGCTGCCGGCAACTCAACGTCCGCGCAATTTTCATCAGCGGCTTCGGGTACGGGTGGGATGAATTCGACGTGCAAAAGAGCATGGGCCTTTACGACGTGGTCCGGGGGCTTGAGTACCCCGTGCTGGCGGCCTGCGGTGGGCACCAGCTCCTGGGATACATATTCAGCAAGGACTTCCGCAAGAATCCGAAGTTGCGTGACCAGCCGATGCGCAAGCTGCGGTGCAATGAACCGGATTTGGTACCGGAGTATCATCCAGGGTGGTTCGTGGAGAAGGGCATGTACCCTGTTGAAATAGTCAAGCAGGACCCGCTGTTCAAGGGACTGAAAAGGCGGATGTGGATGTACCAGTCACACTACTGCGAGGTCAAGAAGCTGCCGCCGGATTTTGAGCTGCTGGCCACCAATGAGAACTGCAAAATCCAGGCAATGCGCCACAAGCAGGCACCTGTATATGGCACGCAGTTTCATCCCGAAGCCTATACCGACGCATACCAAGACGGCAGGAAGCTGCTGGCCAACTTCTTCGCCATAGCGGGACTGGCCGCGTCGTGACGCCTGAAGGTATCCTCGCGTGCGGCGGCGGGTGGAGGAAGAAGTACCGGTGCCCGCCGCCGCTGTAACTACATGTTTCGCAATGATGCCAGGGCATTGAGCACCTGCAGCCGTGCCTTGTCGCAGGCGGCAATATCGCCGTCTGCGACGGCGGCGATCGTCTGCCGGGGAAGGCCGGCAAGCAGTTTCTTTGCCCTGGTGAGTGCCTTACTGCTGTTGCCGGCAGCCTGCAGTTCATCCACGCGAGACTGAAGCATGCGCAGGTACTCGTAGTCCTCAATGCCCTCGATTATCGCCAGCCAGTGTTTACCGTCCGTCACCGAGTGCGAGTCGATGTAGACCGGTGCGAATATTTCTCCTTTGGCAGCCAACGCGTTCCAGGAGTTGCCCGAACGCCCGTCGTCGGCGTAGGACCAGAAGGCGGTGCCGACAGCGCCGGCTTCCCAGCCGTGCCATTCCTGCAGCCGGTAGTAGCTGATGGAGTCCTTGGAGCTGGGGCCGCCGCTGCAGGAGTAGAACCAAAGCTGGCGTCCTTCGCCGGCAAGGTTTGCGTAGAAGTCGGCGAGGGCATCGCCGCCGCGCAGGTACTGGGCCAAGTTGGGGCACAGAATGTCGCATATTTGCGCCAGTTGTTGGATTTCCGGTTCCTGGGGTGCCCCGGCGGTTCGATGACAGATGTCTTCGAAGATGAGGAATTCCGGCGCGGCAGCCTTTATCGGGCGCGCCCAGGCCAGGATATGGCGGGCGTGCTGTGCAGTGTAAGGTTCGTCTACCAGCAGAAGTGCGATGCGAGAGGGGTTGATGCCGATATTGCGCGCGTGGGCGGCCCACGCTTGCATGGTAGCGCCGAGCCGGCGCTCAAACTCAGGTGTGCCCATGGACGCGCCGGCGAACGAACTTCCGACATGGGCATACACCATATAGTAGCGAGCATGCGGCCACATCTTGACCCAGTTGTCGAATGCAGAGAAATCGGGAGCGACGGTCAGATTATCATTGTCATCAAAACTCGCTGCCTCGGGGCGGGGGAACACGGCCGCGCTCGCCCACGGCGCGTTGTAATGATAGGTGTTCATGTGGGCGATAGCTGCTGGAATGTTGCT
>JALGVG010000058.1 GCA_029819875.1 Candidatus Zipacnadia bacterium
GACGTGGCCTGCATTGCGTTCTTGCCGACCACCGACGACCGGGACCTCCTGGAAGGCCAAGTGGCCTTGGCAGTGCTGACTGCTGCAACCGCGGCTCCGTGGGTGGAGAGCGTGATCGTCAGCCCGCACATTGCAGGCTTCCCCCTGGGCAACGTTCAGGTGCCCATGTCGACTGTCCGCAACCTGGTCAACGGGACAATCAGTTTCCAGCAATTCCTCAACGCCTGGCGCACGCAGTTGATGCCCATGCCCCTTGAATACCCCCAGGACCTGTTGGCGCCGGTGGCGACGGCGGACAAGGACTGGCAGTCCCAACCCGCTGAAGAGAGCGACGGCCTGCAGGTGCTGGCTGGTTTCGAGCTGCCGGAGCTTCATGACCAGTTCATGGACAACTACCCGGCGGCGATGGCGGAGGTGAAACTTCCAAGCGGCGAGTCGCTCAAGGTCGCGGCTATTGATTGCGGCGACGATGAGGCGGCGGCTGGTATTATGAACGCCTTGGAGCAGGAACTGGGCAGCGAGGCGTCACGAGTGGACCGGCAACAGTTGCAGGTGGCCGCTGACAAGCCGCTCACCATCCACCGGGTCGGCGGTATCTTGTACATAACGCAGGGGCCGGCACAAGCGTCACAGGCTGCAATCCAGGCAGTTGAACATCAACCACAGGCTGCAACCATTGTTTCTACTCCGTCAGGTCCTTCGGCGGGGGCTCCTGTCACCCAGGGCGGGCAGGGGCAACCATCAAGCAGCACCACCGGCCAACCCACTGCCGGTGCAGCAACCCAAGGCTCCACAGGTGGGCAAGTACAGGGACAAGCGGGCGCACCGGCCCAGATGACCAAGCTGGCGCTGGTCAGTGACAGCGTGGTGAAGCAGGCTGTGCTGTGTCAGGGCATTGACCGCAGGAGTAATCCCACCGGCGTCGGAGACCAGTTCGGCCCGCAAGCGCGCAAGGTGATGCTGTTCCTGGCGGTTGAAGGAGCACCACCGAACACCGAAATCACCCTCGAATGGTACCGCGACGGGAAGTTTCTGTATCGCAACATCTTCGTTGTAACGGAGGACCAACGGTTTGTTGCATCGCTGTACTCGGAGCGTAGCCCGTACCTGCGTCCGGGCAACTACGCGGTGCAGATCCGCGAGGGCGAACGGCTGGTGGCGCAACTGCCCTTCACGGTGAAGTAGCGTTCGTCGGCCCGATGCGCGCCGTGCCCCACATCGAATATCCCTTCTTGGGCAGCAAACTGCCGTGCATAGGTGTGACTTGTCGGTCGGCTTCTCCAGGAAGGTTGCCCGAAGGCGACGGCGAATCGTACCGGCAGGGATTACGGCTGTTGAAGATTGGCCGGTGATAGCCATGCTGGTTTCATCAATTTGTCGTCATGCGCCGTTGACCACAGTGCTGGTGTACGCCGCCTGCGTATTGCTGGCGCTAGGGAGCGAGCTGCCGGCGTGGGGCGAAGCGCCGCCCACTGGCGCGCCGTTGCCAGAGAGCTGGCGGGAGTTGGCAGACCGCAACCTGCAGGGGCCGCTGGGCGTGTGCCGTGATATCCGTGAGGGCACCATTGAGGGGTGTGACGACGACGGGTACGGCGGTGCGGCATGGGGTCTGGCGTATGCCATGGCAGCACTTAATGTGCTGTACGAGGCCACCGGCGAGGTGGCGTACCTTGAATACCTGGGTCGAATCATCGAGAACCTGTTCGCCAAGCGCGATGACAAGCTGGCGCAACAGTACGGCGAAGCGGGATACGTGGACTACGCACGCGGTCGCGTTCTGAAGGCATGGGGCACGGGGCACTACACGGGCGGGCGACACACCTGCCACCTCGTTCACGCCGGCATGTTGTTATACCCGATGGCCGACTTTGTTCGAATAGTGAGGGCAGGCGGCCCCAAAACCTCTCACTTGCGGGCCCAGGCGGACAGGATTATGTCGCAAATCGAGGAAACGATTCACGAGTTCGATGACGAGTGGCGCAACGGGCCACAGCCGAACATGGGCTACTACGTGGACGTGCGGGGCAAGGTTCTGCCCAACAACTGGCAAAGTGCGATGGGGCGCGTCTTCGTCATCATGGCCGAGGTCACCGGGGACGCCGGATACCGCGACAAGGCGACCAGAATAGCGCATTATATCAAGAGCAAGTTGACACGCGTGGTCGAGGGAGATTACTACGTGTGGGCCTACAGCCAGCCGGGGCCGGAGGGTCCGGCGGGCAGCGGGGAGGACATCTCCCATGCCGCTATTACCGCCCACTTCATCTACGTGGCCTGGGAGCACGGTATCGTCTTCACGATGCTGGACATGCACCGCCTCAGCAGGACCTTTACCCGTGCCATCTACCTGGGGAACGGGCAAGTAGCTGCCTGGCTGGGCACTTCGCGGCAGAACGATTCGCTGGGGGCACAATGCATCCGCTGGGCTTTCCTGGCACGGTTTGACCCGCAAGTGCCGCAGATGATACGTGCTTACATGGCCGCCCACCCGACCAGCGGCGCGCTGGGCGGCCCGACTGCGGCACTCGGCTTCGCCTACTTGGCCCGCGCACCTCGGCTGCGCCGGGCCGATGCCGAGGCCGAGCGTATGAAAGCCTTGCGATATCCCAGCATTTGACAATTCTCCGTCGCTTGGCGTCGTACGTATGTTGAGAACAGTCTTCCATCCTTGCAAGAAGTGTTCTGCTCTTCAGTGCAGGTGATACGATGAAGCTAGGTTTCATGATCTATTCGCTAAGTCGCGCGTTGGCTGACGGAACGCTTGACGTACCGTCGGCCTTCGAATTGATGAGAAAGCTCGGGGCCGAGGGAGTGGACATCAGCGTCGCCCATGTGCAGGGGTACAGCAATGCCGAAGTACGGCGCATGGTTGAAGACGCCGGCCTGGTGGTCTCCTGCTATATCGGGGGAAGCACGCTGACAGTCGGCGATCGCAAGCAGCGAGCAAAGGCGCTTGATGACGTGCGGCGCTTGATCGAGGATGCAGCCGAGGTTGGCGCTCAGACTATGCTGGTGACCCCCGGAGTGTGCGCCGCGGGGCAGTCACCGGCTGAGGGGCGGCGGAACGTTGCCGCGGCCCTGGCCCAGCTCATTCCCCATGCCCAACAACACGGTATCACTCTCACCATCGAGGACTTCGGCGCCGGCCGATCTCCCTACCAGACTTCTGCGGAGTGCCTGGAATGCTGCGAGTTGGCCGGTCCACAACTGCGCATCACCTATGACACGGGCAACATGGTCATGGGAGACGAGGACCCAATTGCGTTCCTACAAGCCAGCAAGCACCTGGTGGTGCATGCCCATGCCAAGGACTGGAAGCTGCTGCCTGCCGAGGAAGAGAAGGGACTTGTGTCACGTGCCGGGAAGCGATATATCGGGACCGTTGTCGGGCAGGGTATTCTGGACTACCCGGCGATAATCAAGGCCCTCAAGGACATGAACTACGAGGGCTTTTTGTCCTTCGAGTACGAGGGGAGCGATGACCCGGTTGCGGCCGCAACCCAAGGCATGGCTTACTTGCGCGAACTGGTGCAGTAACTGTTGAGTTTTGCCGTTGGTCGGCAGGTTGATTCATTCTCTGTTGCTTTCAAAGTGAAAAACAACGATGGCGAGGCGACTAAACCGTGTCAGAACCGAGTGTAAAGATCACCAGCATTCGTAACGGGGACGTGCTGAACAGGCATGATGGGCTGGAACGGCGCGAGGGGTTGATAGTCCAGGTGGACGGAACTTGCCCGCCGGGCGCATATGTCACCGTGAACGGACGCCCCGCCACCGGCGTCGAGGGCAGTTTCACATGCATGGTACTGCTCAACAAGCGCCGCAACCGGATAATCGCCAAGGCGCAAGTGGGGAAGACTACCCTTCAGGACGAGGTCACGGTGGTATGGGACTGGCAATCATACCGCCGCTTCAGGTTCTCTGTGGATGACAACATCCAGTTTCTCAAGGACCTGGGGACAAATCCGGATGCTTATCGTTCCCTGTTCGACCACTGGTATCTGGCGTTTTGGCGACAAATGCACGAGCAGTTCGGGGCGAAAATCCACTTCAACATCTACTACCAGACGGACGGCTTCGACTTGACCGAGATGCCCGCCAAGTGGCGGGACGAGTGGGAGGAGAACTCCGAGTGGCTGCGGCTGAGCTTTCACGCCCTGGCAGACAAACCCGACCGGCCGTACCGCAACGCCACGTATACGCAGATGGCACACGACTTTGACCTTGTCATGGGCCACATTCGGCGCTTTGCAGGCAACGAGGTGACGTCACGGGCCACTACGGTGCATTGGGCCGAGTGCCCGGCCGAGGCAGTGCGAGCCTTGCGCGACCGCGGCATTGACGTGCTGATCGGCATATTCGATGCGGACGACGAGCCATGTACGACAGGATACTATTTTGATGCCGCCACCTGCCGCTACTACGGCCAGCGCGACTATGCCTATGATCCAGAGCTTGATGTTACGTTCATCAATTGCGACATGGTTGTAAACAACGTCGAGCTGGATGCCATCGAACCGGCGTTGGAGAAGCAAGCCGCCGACCCGCATACGGGTGAACTCATGGAGTTGTTGATACACGAGCAGTACTTCCGGCCGGACCTGCCGCAGTACTACCGGCCGGATATGAAAGAGCGCGTGATTCGCGCCCTGTCATGGGTGCGCGACCACGGCTACGAACCCGCGTTTTGGGGCGAGGGCTTCTGCGGAAACCAAGCCACGTTACCCAAGTTCCCGCAGGCCCCATTCGGCGAGTTGACAGCGAAGGAGGGCGGCGCATGAACCGAGACCAGCGCAGCAAGATCTTAGCCGGCGAGGGGTTGTCCATCAACTGGCCTGCTGAGCCATTGCTGGGAGCGTTCTACACGCAGGAGGAAATCGACGTGATTCTGGATGTCGTGGAAAAGTCGATGGATCCCGTCGAGGGTTTCGGCTTCATCTGTGATGAGATCGTGCAGTTCGAGGAGGCATTTGCCCGCTATTGCGGCGTTGACCATGCCATCTCCATCACATCAGCTGGAGCCGGCCTTGATATGGCGGTGATGGCCCTTGACCTGCAGCCGGGCGATGAGGTCATCGTTCCTGCCATAAACTTCCGTGCCGGCGCCTACAGCGTCATCGGCGCGGGAGGGCGGTTGGTGTTTTGCGAGGTCGATCCGGTCACATTGTGTGCCGATCCGGCTGATGTCGAGCGCCGCATGACAGAGCGCACCCGGGCGGTGCTGGTAACTCACATGAACGGCATCTCCGCCCCGATGGACGATTACCTGGAGATTTGCGAGCGGCACACCCACCCCAAGTGGGGCCCGCCGAAAGTAATCGGCGATGCGGCGCGGGCCTGCGGTGCAGGGTATAAAGGCACCAAGGTCGGCAAGAAGGGCTGGATGACCGTATTCAGCTTCCATACGCAAAAGACGATGACGACGCTGGGCGAGGGCGGAATGATCACAACCGATGACCCGGACCTTGCGCGTCGACTTCGCGGACTGAGGCAGTGGGGCAGCGGAATGGCGGAGGACGTCAGGGCGGCAGACCCGCAGTTTCTTACCGCCAATCCGCGGTATGGGTGGGGCGCAAACTACAAGATGACGAAAGTGCAGGCGGCAGTGGGTCTTGTTCAACTCAGGCGGTTGGATGAGATGATCGCAATGCGCGTGCGCATCGGCCGCCAGCGAACTGAAATGCTACGGGATATTCCGGAGTTGACCCTACCGCCGGAGCCACCCGGCTTTGAGCATACGTATTACTTGTACAACGTGCTGGTGCCCCAGGAATGGGCTGGGGAGAAGCGGGACCAGTTGCAGAAGATACTGCGTGCTGATTACGGGGTGGATTCGGTTGTCGCCAATGCGCCGATATACCTTAACGACACGTACCTGCAGCACCATACGAATAACCAGCGATGCCCGCTCTCAGAGGAAATAGGTAAGAGGCTGTTCTGTCTGCCTGTCCATCCCAAGATGCCGCAAGAAGACAATGAATGGATTGCGGCTGCGCTCTCAGAGGCCGTGGAGCGTCTGCGAGACTGATGCCCGCCCGCCGATGAGCCTATGACCGTTTCTGTGGCCGGCCGACCGTTACCGTCGGAGGGGACAGTATGTCTCGTGACCACTCCACCAGGCGCAAGTCGTCGAAATAAGCGGTGAGTATCCCGTAGCAGCAGGCAATCTCAAAGCGGCCGCCCCCGGTACACTGCAGGGTAACAGGCGGGTAGACGTGCTGCTTGTGCTCGGCATCGTAGTAGACGATGCGGGTGGTCTCGATCTTAAGCCAGTCGCACACTCCGCGCGTTCCTGCCTGTGACTTGTAGTTGCCGGGGAGCCTTTCGCCTTTGCGGGCTGAATACCAGGTCGTCACTGTGGCAGAGCCGCTTTCGCATTCCACGATTTTTACCCAGCCGCTTACGAGATAGCGCTTGCCGGGCAGCAATTGGGCGACGAACTGAGAGGCCGAGGCGGCCGTGTTGCCGCCTCGGTGGTTGACAACTTTCAGGCTGTAGCGCCCCGTGTGGGCTTGTTCGTCGCTTCGTTCCACTATCAGGTCGGGGCCGCCGTGAAATGTCCATCCGGCCGCCTGTCGCGGGTCAGTCGGGGAAGCCTGCTCAAAGCCCGGATTGAGGAGCAGGTTCAGCGGTGCAGGCTCGGGAGGCGCATTGGAATAATCGGGCAATCGTGGGGCCGAGGCCGCGGTATCGAAATAGAGTTGATAGTAGCGTTTTGAGAGACATTCGGTTCGTCCTGAAACAATCCACCGCAGTTCGCTACCGTCAGCCGATAAAGCAGCGGGCGTCTCGGCAATCAGCTTCCCCTTCTTGGTGACTTCGTATAGCCGGAGTGCATCGCGGACCTCGGCTTTACGACCCGCCCACTCGTCTATGCGCAGCGGAAGGCGGACGAGGCAGTCGGTGCGGTCATAGAAGCCGGCGTCTACCGTTATTGTGACGCGATAGTTATACCCGGCATCAAGCCAGCCCGTGGCAGGTGACGAGAAGAAAGGCGACAGCAGCAACATTGCAGCCCAGGCATTGATCACGGCAAGTCACCGTCCCCTTTGGGTTTCTTTCAGGATAGCTACACAATCGTATGCCAGCATGCTTTTCAACTTGTCGAACACTTTGCTGTCCCAGTAACCTGCTTCGATCGCATAGTAGCTGAGGTCGGAATTAATGCTATCGAAAATCCATTTCAGATCGGCTTGCGCCTTGTCGCAAGCCCGGCCTGCTGAACCTTCGCGACGCGCCTGCTCGATGAGGCGCCGGAGAGTGTTAACCAGGCGCGCGTCGTCAATACCCTCGCGGACCATTTCCCACGCCACGTTGGTCAAGGGGCCGTCAGGACCCATGCTGACACCGTAATGACTGCTCGTCAGCCAGTTGTACGGGTCGCATGTACCTCGGGGATTGGTGTGGTAATGCCACTGCAAGCGCCCTTTTGCTTCACACTTGAGGGGATAGTATCCCCAGGTAAAGCGGTGCATCCCAATGTTGTAGAACCACAACTGCGCGCTCGAATTGCTGATGTGGTCCATGGAACGAGTGTTGATGGGAAAACCGTTGTTTACGATGGCAATGTCCAGGTACGGGACCATCGGCCATTCAGACGGGCCGTTCATGGAGCAGCATATGGTGAACCCCTCCGGGACTTGCTTCTTTATTTGCTGTAGAAGCTTGAGGTGCCGGACACCCCACTGCCCACCCCGGGTGCCGTAGTTGCTCAGCTCGTCGGAGGCATAGAAAATGACTTCAGGCCATTCCCCGGCCTGTCGGTGCTGCCGGACGCGCTCATAGAACATTTTCACGCTTTGCGAATACAACTGGCAGAATGTGGCGTCAAAGGCTTGGCCCTTCTGCCAGGGGTTATCGCCCTCCAACGCGGGCCAATCGGGCAGCGTCATCATCAGTATGAAGCCCAGCGAGTAAGCGGGCAGCGGCGCGGTGAAGCCGGCTTGCTTGTACGCGCGGTAAAAGCGGTCGAGCATCTGCCAGGCCGCCTCGTTATACACCAGCTTGTCGCCGTCCGGCCGGATGAGGAACCAAGGCGGATCAGCGGCCACCGTGGTCATCCCGTGGTCGCGCATATCAACCAGTTGCTTGCGCATCAAGTCGCTGACCTCGTCACTCATTCTTGCCTCGGGGAACGGCCGATAATCGGTGCTTTGGGGCATGTAATAGTACATGCCGGTCATCATTCCCGGTGAGGCCAGGCGTACGGGAAGCACAGTAAGTTTCAGCGGCAGGCGGGTGGCCGGCCGATTCGCGGGCTTGACAATTACCTGCCCGCGATAAACACCGGGTACGGCGTCAGCCGGCACGTGCACCGTAATCCAGAACTGCCTTGTGACATTTTCAGCTAGCGATATCGGCGTACAGGGCAACAGTTCACGCGGACGGATTTCGTAGCGCCCGCCTCCTGTTCCCACCTCGACATACTTGACGCGTGAAATCTGGACGTTATGCCCTCCGAGGATGGCGCCGTGCGGCCCGCGTAGAGGACTGAGCGTAACGCTGACGTCCTTCAGCGCCTGGAGGGCGCGCACGCAGATGCTGGCCGGCTCGTACTCGTCCAGGCAGGCCAACAGTTCAAGACGCTGCTTGCGTTCGTAGGGTTGCGGCTCGGTATAGGGGAAAACCGGGTCACCACACGCCCGGACCCAGGCAACGTAACCGCGCTGCCGATCCTGCGACGAGTAGGTGGCCGGCACAAGCCCGGGCGGCAAAGGTGCACGCTTCCACGCCCTGTCGAACTGTTCCCGGCGCGCTACGCGGATGGCAGCCAACCGGGCCCGGGCCGCCGCATCGTCACCATCTGGCCACACCGCAATGGCTGCCACAGGGCACCAGTACGAGAACTGGATTTCTATCCTGCCATTCACTGCACTTGCAGGGAATATATGGGGCCGATCGTACTTGGCAAAGTACTTCTCAAACAGGCTTTGCCCCGGAGTCCAATCTACGTCCCAGTTTCGGTACCAGTACTCGCTGAAAAACGTTTCCGGTCCCTGGTCAACGCTGATCACCTGTCGGCCATTGGCCTTGATATAATAGGGTTCGACCCAAAAACGCGGCACGTTGATGCCCTGGCCGGAATCGCACAACAGCACCCAAACCCGGAAGTCGCCCTCCGGCACATCCACCACAAACACCCCCGGCCCTTGCACGAAGTCGCCACCCAAGTCATCGGGAATTGGCCGCTTTACGGCCTTGAGGTTGGCCGTGCTGCGCCAGCCGAAGCCCCTTGCCGGCGTATAAACAGACTTTTCGGTAACCTGGTATGCTCCGGGCCACACCGGGGCGCCTTCAGGGCCAAGGTCAAACAGCCGCAACGGGGCGGCGGACCTGTCATCAGCCGCACCGGCCTTGCTTGCGCCGGCAGCCACCAAGATTGCCGCCACAACGAGCAAGCTTCCCGCCTTTCTCATGACAGTTCGCCTCTTTGCTCGGAGGATGCGTCTTGCTTGTGCCGTCCTTGATTCAATCCCCGGTACCGCGTAATCGGTCTGCGCAAACTGCGCTGCCGTATTCACCCATGGATGTTTCGGAATCTGGGGGCAGACATCCTTCACGGCTCATTGTAGTATCGGCGGTTGACTGGAAGCAAGGGAAAAATGCGCCGCACTATCCCATGTTCGGGGCAACGTATGGGCCCACTGGCATGGAACCAACACCATTCAAAGAGGGCGGCAGTCGTCCGTTATCAGCCACCCGGGCCGTTTGCTTGCTGCACTGCAACAGGCTGCTTGTGGTTGCGGCCCCGGTTCGTTGCTATTATAATGTGCCAAGTTGTCTTTTATCAATTTCCAAGGGAGTGAAGCATAATTGGATAGAGAACTGGACCTCTCTGAGCTGGTCAATAGCATCTCGGAAGCCGAAAGCAGGCGCACCCAGGCGCTGGAACGCTTCAAAGCGGAGTTGAGATTTGCCGTGCCCCTTGCCAAGTCCAGGCCCGAGAAGACGCAGGAGTGGGAGGCCCTGATTCGGCAAGCCACAACCATGGTGGTAGAGGGTCTGCGCGCCGGCCGCAGTGATATTGACAGCCTGGTATCCGAGGCCGAGGGGGTGCTCGCGCCACTGGGCGAAGCGGCCAAGGAGTATGCCATCTATTGCTGCGGGCACGGCCACGTCGACATGCTGTGGCTATGGACGTGGCCCGAGACCGTGGCGACCTGCTACGACACGCTGGTCACCATGGATAGATTGATGGACGAGTTCCCCCAGTTCCGTTTCTCCCAAAGCCAGACATCGATTTATCAGGCCATGCACAAGTATGCCCCTGAGCTGTTTGAGCGGATCAAACAGCGCATCGCGGAGGGTCGCTGGGAAGTGACCGCCAGTACGTGGGTCGAAGGCGACAAGAACATGGTTTCCGGCGAGAGCCTCTGCCGGCAGGTGTTCTATACCCGGCGCTGGTTCAAAGAGGTAATGGGGATTGATTATGACCAGGTAAAGATCGACTGGGAATGTGATACGTTCGGCCACTGCTGGACATTGCCGGGCATATTGAGACGCAGCGGTGTCACCCGCTACTACCACCACCGCAACTCGCCGGAGCGCGTCGCGCAAGTCCAGGCCGGCAAGAAGTCCATCTTGTTCTGGTGGGAAGGCAAAGACGGCTCGCGGGTATTGGTTTTCGACGATTCCACGTCCCCACGTCATTACAACAACAGAATTGCCCCGGAGATGGTGGATCGCCTCTTCAACCTGGAGCGTCTGACCGGCCTCAAGTGCATGTTGTGGGTCTACGGGGTAGGTGATCATGGTGGTGGTCCCACTCGTGAGGACCTACGCAAGGCTGTAGAAATGCAGAGCTGGCCCATCTGGCCCCAGGTGAAGCTGTCGACTACGGACGAATATTTCAACACCGTCGAAAAGCAGATTGCAGAGCAAGGGTTGGAGGTGCCGGTCTATAAGGAAGAATTGAACTGCGTCTTCGACGGCTGCTACACGTCGCAGAGCAGGATTAAGTTTGCCCACCGCAAGAGCGAAAACAATCTTGCGGAGGCCGAGGCGGTAGCCTACTTGGCCCACCGCCTGGGCGAGATGCCATATCCGATCGAGGCTTTGACCGAAAGCTGGCAGCGGACACTGTTCGTCCAATTCCATGACATTCTACCCGGATCAGGTGCACAAGTGACCCGCGAATACGCAATGGGCCTGTTGCAGCAGGCGCTTGCCGACTCAGGAATGGTCAAGACGCGCAGCCTGCGCGCACTGGCTGCCCGCGTGGACACCTCGGCGCTGGCAACCCAACCCGGCCCAGGGACAAGCGGAGACGGACTCGGTGCGGGCGTAGGTAGTGAGACAACGTGGGGCGATGTGTCGAAGGTCAGCGGCGGGCAGGAGGCCGGCGACCCCTTCATTATTTTCAACCCCTCCCCGTTCTCACGTGATGAAGTGGTAACCGCCAGGGTCTGGAACCGTGACCTGGAAGGGAAAGCTCTAGTTGTCCGCGACAGCGACAACAACGCCGTCGTCGGCCAGGTGACAGCCACCGGTGATTATTGGGGACACCACTTCGCTGACGTTGCGTTTCCCGTCAAGCAGTTGCCCGCCTTGGGATACCGCGCCTATACGGTACAGACCGGGAAAGCCGACTTGGGCGGGTCTGTCTATGTAAAGAAATCGGGACGCCCCGTGCACCAGATTGGTTCGGGCGGCGGACCTGCAGGCAAACCGATCGTGCTGGGCAATGAACACCTTGAATTGGTTATCAATGCCGAGGAAGGCGGTATCGTCAGCCTGGTGGACAAGCACAGCGGCGTTGAATTCGTGGCGCCGGGACGTGTACTGGGAACACTGGTACGCGAGCAAGAGGCCCCCCACGTGTGGACAGCCTGGAATATCGGGCCCATTGTTGAGCGCGTGGAAGTAATGAAGGGGAGTGTCGGACAGGTACTCTCCTGCGGTCCGAACGTCGGGGCCGTGAAGCTGACCAAGCAGCATAACGATTCGGAGTATGAACTGACTATCAGGTTGGCGGCGGACAGCCGGCAAGTCGAGTTCATCCTGGATGTCAATTGGCTGGAACGCGGCGATCCGGAAACCGGTGTGCCGACGCTGCGGGTTCTGTTCCCGCTTGCCATCGAGAAGGGGCGGGCCACCTTCGAGATACCATGTGGCACCATCGAGCGTCCTGCCGACAACAACGAATATCCCGCCCTCAACTGGGCGGACCTGACAGGGCAGGCGTCTGGCGATGAAAGTCAACTACTGGGGGCAACGCTGCTGAACAACAGCAGGCACGGCTACCGGGCCAGTGAAAACACGCTGCAACTGTCACTGCTGCGTTCAAGCTACGATCCGGACCCGCTGCCCGAATTGGGGCAACACCAGATATGCTATGCCCTCGTGCCGCACCTGGGGCCCCTCGATACGGCCGCTGCCATCCGCGCAGCGCATGCGTTCAACCACCCCTGCATTCCCGTGGCGACCACGGCCCACGAAGGTGACCTGCCTGGCGAACACTTCGGGCTGGAGATCCTCTCGCCTAACGTCATGCTATCAGGCATGAAGAGGGCGGAGGATTCCGATGCGCTTGTCGTCCGCCTCTATGAATTCGAGGGGCAAGGCGGCGAGGCGCGCGTTCGCCTTTCTTCGCTGCTGGCCGAGGCCAATTCGGCGGTTGTGGAAACGGATATCCTGGAACGGCCGCTTCCCGAGAGCAGCGCGCGGATGGAAGGTGATGTGCTGGTGGTGAAGATTCCAGCCTATGGCATTGCCACTTTGAAGATTGGTAGTTGACGCAGTGTCGCTGCAACTGCCGGCGTGGGCTTGACGTAATTTATGGAGAACGCCACTGCGTTGTGCAGTGGCGTTCTTTGTGCTTCATGGTGTTGGCGTAGGTGCGCTGTACGCTTATTTGAATACCCGGATATAGCCGTCACC
>JALGVG010000226.1 GCA_029819875.1 Candidatus Zipacnadia bacterium
AGGAGGCATCCACCACCTGCAGGGGCGGAAGCGCCCCGCAAGCGTGCCCGCCGACAGTAAACAAGGCCACGGTTATGAACAAGAACAAGTATCTGTTTCTCATGACCGCCCGCCTGTCGCCCTCGGTGCGAGAGCAAAGAGCCGATGGTCTGGACAAGTCGGTACGTTTAACGGGAGACATTTGGACATCGGGGAAGGGAAGTCCTTCGTGGGATACAGGAATTTCGCCGCTTGCGTGGAATTAGCCTACTAAGGAGGGATACCGCATGGATGTGTTCGAAGCGATCCAAAAGCGTTTCAGTGTGCGGCGCTATCTAGACAGGCCAGTTGAAGAGGAGAAACTGAACAAGGTGTTGGAGGCGGCACGGCTGGCCCCTTCAGGCAATAACCGGCAACCATGGGTGTTCATCGTGGTTCGCGACGCGGCCACGCGCAAGCAACTGGCAGAGGCAGCAATGGGGCAGAGCTTTGTGGCCGAGGCCCCGGTGGTCATTGCCGCTTGCGGGACGGATCCGGAGCGCATGATGAGCTGTGAGGTGCCCGATTACGCGGTCAATGTCGCCATCGCCATCACCAACATGACCCTGCAGGCGGTGGAGGAGGGCCTGGGCACCTGTTGGATCGGCGCCTTCGACCAGCAGAAGGTTAAAGACATCCTGGGCATTCCGGCAAGCGTGAAGGTTGTAGAGTTGCTGCCGCTGGGATATCCGGCAGTCGAACCGCCGGCCACCAAGAACCGCAAGCCGCTGGATGAAATCGTCATGTACGAGCGCTGGCAAGGTTGAGGGGCAACTTGCAGTGGATAGGGTCACTTGTAGAGCGTGCGGCAAGACGGTTGCCGAGCAGGCGGCGTTGCAGGTGGATGGCGAGTTCTACTGCCGGCAGTGCATTCACGGGGACGTCGAACCGGTGGTGCTGTATCCCATCGGCGTGGTGCACAGGGAAGACGACCAGCTCTGCCGCATCGAACTGCAGCCGTTTATGAAGCGGTTCATGCACAGGCTGGAGGAAGAACAGCACTTGACGATAGTGTACCTGTTACACAAGACGCGGGACGTCAAGTCGGTGTTCAATCGCGGCTTGGACGGCAAGCAGGTGGGAGTTTTCGCCTCGCGGACTCCACGGCGCCCCACCCCCATTGCCATAACGGAGGTGGAACTGGAGCGCATCGAGGGAACAACACTTTACGTGCGCGGCCTGGATGCCTTCGACGGCAGCCCGGTGCTGGACATCAAGCTGGGATACCAGGTGCTGCGGCGCTAGATTGGAATACTTTGGGCACGCGCCCGGCAAGGCGTTGATTGTATCCCGCCGGTTGCGGGTGGCGGTGGGCCAACGCAGGAGTGACGTGTTCCGGTGTGCGGGGCCGGCTGAAGCGGGCGGCGGCAGAGGCTAGCGGTCAGCCACTGATACTATGACCTCGTGCAGCTTGTGAGCCACCGCCGCCCACGTGTAATTCTCCAGGACACAGCGGCGACCACGGCGTGCGTACGTGGTCGCCAACTGCTTGTCGCCCAGAAGCAGAGCAAGCTTGGCGGCCAGATCATGAGCATCCCCCTCCCGGAACACCAATCCCCCGCCGGTATCAGCCACAAGATGCGGGATGTAGCCGGACGATGAACCGATGACCGGCACTTCGCAGGCCAATGCTTCCACCAGCACGCGCCCGAACTGCTCCTTCCAACGCCTGGTTGTGCGGGAGGGCAGCACCAACACGTCCAGGCAATTGAGATAATCGGCGATGACATGGTGCGGGACATTGCCCAGGATCTTCACCGCACCAGGGTCTTTCAGCAAGGTGGAAGCAAGGGTATTGATCTCCTGTTCCAAGGGGCCGGCGCCTACGACCAGGACCTGGAAGCGGGGACAATCCATACGGCGGGTGAGGGCCGCAGCCTGCAACAGGTCCAGCACACCCTTGGCCTTCGTCAAGCGGCCCACGTAGCCGACCACAGGGCCGTCCAGTCCCAGGCGCCGGCGCAGGCGCGGCTGCGGCGAAGGCTTGAACAGTTGCGGATCAACGCCGTGGGGCAGCGTGGTGACGGGACCCTTGTAGCCCTTGAGGCGCAAAACATCCTCGCATTCTTCATTCACCACAAGGGCATAATCGGCGGCCGCCAGGACCTTGCGCTGCGTCCAGCACAGCGGAGGCGGGTAGCGGTGAGCGATGTTTTCCTTGGTGGAAATAATCAGTTTACAACCCAGCCGCCGGGCGAGGTGTAGTCCCTGCCAGGCGGACAGGCTGTAAGGCTCTTCGTCCACGAACAGGATGTCAGGCTTGAACTGCTCCAGCACCCTGTAAATGTCGGGGCGGTACCAGTACAAGTTGATGTGGCCCGGCAGGTAAATGGGCAAGGGCCGCGCGAACTTTCTGACCTCGTTGGAGGCGGAGAAGGAAATAGGGCCGCTGAGCAGCGACCACCAGGTAAGGGGGGCGATGAGCAATTGTTCGACGTCGTGGTAGCGCGCCAGTTCGCGGTACAGCCCCTGGTTGATTGACAGCACGCAGGAGTGGCTGATGGCTGCCAGCCTGATGCGCGACGGGGCAGGCTCGGCCGAAGCAGGTGGGGCGGCAGGAGCCGAGGGCAGGGCCTGCTTGCCGCGTTGGTGCCAGGTGAGGAAGAGCTGTTCGATTGTGTGGGCCTGGGCGTCCCAAGTGAAGCGGAGAGAGCGCAGGTGCGCCTGGTGGCCCATTGCCCGGCACAGATCCGGGTCAGCCGCTAATCTATCCAGGCTCTTGG
>JALGVG010000227.1 GCA_029819875.1 Candidatus Zipacnadia bacterium
CCTCGATTGTGGCGTACAGTCACTATCTGGAGGGGCGTTGCGTCAATTACCGCTACCCACTACCGGGGCAGGGGGGCTTTTGGTCAACCAACTTCACATCCGCCAAGGCGGCCTCCAGGTACACGGATGCCTACTGGTTCTGCGTGGGGCACTACGAGCAGGATCTGTTACTGGCCGGCGGCGCACAGTACATGTGGAATCCGGAGTTGCCCACTGACTACGAGTACATCGTGAAAGTGATGGTGCCGCAAGCATGCAAGTTTCTGTACGGCAGCGCGTGGCGGGAAATGGCGGAGTTTTTCGTCAGCGTCAACGTCAATGACATCCTGTTGCAACGCGCCAAGCAGGTCGCGGTCGTCCGCGCCGGTCAAGAAAAGGTACGGCGCGCTATCGAGCTGCTTACGGCAGCCCGTGACAAGGTGGAGCCAGCCCTGGCAGACGGGCGCATAGGTATCGAAAGGCTGCTGGCACGGATGCAGGCCGCGGAACAGTGGCTCGGTATGCGCCTGGCTATCTCGGAGGCATTGGATCGGTGCCAGCGTGCCGAGACGCTCATCGCCTTCGAGCAGTCCGACAAGGCGCAAGAGGTGTTGGCAGATGTCGAGGAACTGCTAGGGAGGCTGGAGGCGGGCAAGGTGGGCCAATACAGTTGGCTAAAGGGAGACTACGAGCAGGCCACGGCGCGCTGCAAGAAGCTCAAGGAGGTCATAAGCAAGGGAGAAAGCGCAGAGGCATCGCTGTTCGTGCTGCCGCTTGACGGTCAGTGGCGCTTTCGGCTGGACCCGGAAGACATCGGGCGAGAGGAAAAGTGGTTCGCAGTTGATTGCGACCGCAGCGACTGGGCGGATATCACCGTGCCGGGGCTGTGGGAGCAAAGCGGGCTGGGAGGCGCCGTCGCGAACTACAACGGCATCGCCTGGTATGCCCGCAGTTTCAGGGTGCCACCGGCGTGGCGTGGGCGCCGGATCGTATTGCACGTGGGAGCCTGCGACGACGAGGCGTGGGTATACGTGAACGGCAAGTTTGTCGGTGACCACCTGGAGAAAGACCATCCCCAGGTGGCATGGGAGGAGCCGTTCGAGCTTGACATTACGGACGTCGTCAAGTGGGATTCTGACAACACAGTGGTGGTGCGTGTCAGCGATACTCATGGCGGGGGCGGTATCTGGAAGTCGGTGTACCTGCGGGCCGACGAGGCTGCCGCCAAGCCACGGGCGCCGGGGCCGGGAGAGGTGGAAATACAGCCATCCGGCCGGCAGGGTGCGGTACCCGGCGAGGCGGCTGCAGGGCAGCAGAGCGCTACGCCGCAGGCCAAGGCGATTCGGCCCGGCTGGTCGGCAAGGTTGTCATGCCCTGCGGGCGTCCAGGTGACGGTAGGCTTCAGGGGATACGGAGACGATGTGCGGAACACCGCCGGCCGGGAGCTTACCGACAAGGAGCTGCAGTGGCTTGCTGACAACGGCGTGGGGAAGCTGGTTGTGAGCAGTTTCATCGTGGATGGAAAGCAGCTCGTAATCCAGGATCGTTACCCTGGCTTTTGGCCGGCGTTCAGCTATAGCTGGGATGGGTACGGTTGGACCTACCAGTCCCTGGAAGCTGCCGATGTGGTAAAGACAGACACTTGGCAGGCTGTAGCATGCCGGGGGCGATCGTTTTGCGCCAATTACGGCCGATTCGAGACATGGATGCGCTACGAGTACGAGATAGGAATACGCGCTGACGGCGTGGGATATGAAAGGCTGGTGCTTATCCCCGAGCATGACACGGACTTTTCGCCGGTGCGCAACGGGCCGCCCTACGGCAGCGGTGCGGTGCCCTCAGTAAGCGGCGTGCAACTGCCGCCGGGATACCTGCCTTCCGGTTTCACGGCGGCCCTGGTGGCCCCGTTTGCAGACATACCGGCCCGTCCCATGGCGCTGGACTATGCCTCGGACCAGACCATCTGGGAGGGTAACGTTGAAGCAAGGGGGCTGGTGGGTGCCTATGATCCGGGCCGCGACGTCTACCTGGCACTGTTAGCGGCCGGTCAGGAGGGCATGGTTGGAGCAGTGCGGCAATTCGATGCGCAAGGCTATCCGGGCGAGGCTATGCAAATATCGTTGCTGCGTCCCGTGGTGAAGGAGTGGGCTGCGGGCAGCCGCAACGAGTTCCTGCGATGGTTTGCCGCCGGCACTGCCGACACAGCGGCAGAGGCGATAGCGAGATTGGAGAAGGTGCGCACTCGGCTAAGTGGCAACAGCCACTTGCCGGCGTTTCGGGGCCAATAACGGCAGGTGATGAGTGCGCCGGCGACTAGGTTCGTTTCTTGCCCATACAACACTTCTTGTACTTCTTGCCGCTGCCGCAAGGGCAGGGGTCGTTGCGGCCTGGTTCCTTGACGGCGACGTAGGTCTGCGGGCCGCGCATTTCCGCGGCCGCCTCGGTCATGGGCGTCTCTACGCTGCCGCCGCCGGCCAGGTCGCTGACGGGAACCTGCGCCTGACCTTCCTCCAACTGCCCGACCTGCGGGCCGGCGGTCTCCGCCACCACTTCGGTCAGCAGCATGGCCTTGACCATGTCCTGGGCGATGCCGTCCAGCAAGCGTTCGAAGTACTCGAACGCTTCTTTCTGATACTCTATCAGCGGGTCGCGCTGGCCGTAGGCGCGCAGGCCGATGCCCTCGCGCAGGTAGTCCATCTCCTGCAGATGTTCCAT
>JALGVG010000228.1 GCA_029819875.1 Candidatus Zipacnadia bacterium
AGCCGGCGCTGGCCACCAAGGTACCGCCGCTCTTGACCCATTGCTTGATGACTTCCGCGGCTTCCTGCGTCACGTTGGGAGCGAACATGTATAGCACCCTGTAGTCGTCCAGAAAGCCGTTCTCGATATCGGTCTCGTCCAGAAAATCCACGGGGATGTGGCTGTGCAGCAATGCCATGTAGGTGCACCGCAAGTCGGCCCCCGAGCCGTCCGATGTCTGCCAGCAGCCGCTGGCTTGGGAGATGAGGATTGCTACTTGCGGCTTGCGCAGCGCGCCGTAATACAGCAGGTCGTCAACGGCACCCAGCCGATGGTTGAAACGCGCTATGCGCTGCATTGCCTCCGGGGTCTCCGAAAACGACACCTCGGGGGTATAAGGCAGGGGGCCGTATGTATAGTATGCTATGTACTTGGCACCATGAGCGATGGCCGAATAGACCTTGCGCTCAAAGTGGGCCGGATCGGTATTGAATATGGCGTAAAAGCCGACCGGCTGGTTGTGATACCGGGAGCCGGAGCGCAATATGTCGCAGATCATGGAGGTCAACTGCTCTCCCGCATACCAGCCTTTCCAGCTTTGCCAGTCCTCGGACCAGTTGATGGTCGTACCGCGCAGGCGCGCTATCGTCAGCCAATCGGGCATGTGCGCGGTCCAGCAACCTGAACCCAGAATATGAGGCGTGTAGTTCATCATCGTCAGCGGTGCGGGCTTGGGGAAGCTGCGCTCAACCGCTCGCGTGGCCTGGGCATAGTAAATCGCGTCGTACTCGTGGGCGTACAAGTAACGATGGTAGTACAAGGCCTTATCCTCAAGTGTCATGTTATCGCTTCGTTCTATGAATTCCACTTCGTCCCAGCTCTTGCGCCCGAAGTCAAAGGGATACAGATCGTGGTCTTGAAGCCAGCGATGGAAATCTGCAAGTGCCTCGTCGTTGTCCTTGGCACGTACGAAGAAGGAACTCGCCTCATCGCCGAGCTTGACCATGTAGGGTGAACGGCCGACACTATCCAGCCAGCGCTGCACCTTGTCCGCCCACAATTGATCAAAATACGCCGGCAGATCGGCGCGCGGCACGAACTTGAACGGCAAGAAGTCCATTGAACGGAGCCGGTCTACGCCAAAGCGCTGTGCATCGGCAGCAGCTATCCGGGAACCCCACAGGGCGTTGAAGCCCAGCTTGGCCAGGACGGCCAGCTCGCGGTCTCGCAGGGCAGGATCCGTGTAGGCGGTGCCATAACCGGTCAGGTATGTCTCGATAGTCATCAGTCTTGGACGCGTATCGGCCGGCAGCTGCAAGCCCGCAAGCATCTGCTCGTGCTTCTGGACCAGTTGCTCGGGGCCCATCACCCACTGGGCATATTTCTCCAGGTCACCGGGCAGTATGACGCTGATATGATTGCCGGCAAGGTCCTCGTCAATGGCAAAAGCTGCGCCGGCCGCCGGGTCCCGGGTGATTTCAATGTGTGCGCGAACGTGTTCCGCAGGTCGGCTGTCTTGGAGCATAACTTCCATCCAGAAGTTGTTGAGACTCTCGCGCAAGTAGCGGGTCATTTCGAACCAGCCGCTGTCGTGGCCGCTGGGTATGGCGCCCAGCACGGAGGGGAGAAAGCCGCCGCCGGACACGTAGCCCGGCTGCTCATAATAAGAGCCAGTCGTCTTGCGATGAGAGACGTGAAGCTTGAGATAGTAAGGTTGATCCGGGGTGGGAACCGCAGTTACACGCACGAAAACCTTCGGTGCGAAGTCAAAATGACTGGGCTTATAAGCAGGGTCGGTTGTCAGCAGCAGGCAGTCAATATCGCGAATGCCGAAGCCCGTTTTCGGCATATCCGCCGGCCCTGCCCCGGGTACGAGTGAGATGGTGGCCGGGCCGGACTGGAGGTGGACAGCGCGTTGACTGGTTTCCCAGCGCCAGTACCAGTGCCCTCCTCCTCGGTCACCTTCGCGGTTGGTGCAGTGATACCACTCATCCAGCAGTACCTGCCCGCCCTGTTCGATTACACCACGGAACGGGGCGTGCAGCAGGTTTTGCTTCAGTAGCTTTATGTGCAGCAAGTAGTCTGCGGCCACGGGAATGTTTACGGTAATGCGGGCCGCACGGTCGGGCTTGCCTCCCACCAGTACATGGTTGCGGGAGACCGGCTCGTAAATATCGGCACCGCTGCCCTCGACCGTTCGCCAGCCGCTGTCCTTATCAAACTGCAGGTCCTCCGCCTCCACAAACTCGTAAACATACGGACGGCCGGCAAATTCGGTAGCCTGCGTCCCCTCCTCGACCTGCAGGGCGTCAATGTCAACCAGTTGATTGCCCGTGTATGGGTTGAACAAGAAGTAGACTTGGTACTTGGCCCCGGCGGTCACCGTTGCGGGCTTGCCGACCAGCCGTGTCCACTGGGGGTATTGCGAGACCTTGCCGGTTATCACTGGCTGCTCTTGGCCTGTGGCAACATCGCGGATGCCGAACACAAACTCCGCGTCACCGTCCGGCACTCGCTTGCCCCAACTATTCTCGAAGCCGTTATCGCGTATGAACACCGATAGCGTTACATGCTCCGACTGGGGCACGAAAGGCGGAGAGTAAACCGTGTGCGAGCCCCGCCACTGGAGCATGCGGGCGATGTGTTTACCGTCTGGAGCATCAGGCACGGACACCACCGCCCACGAACCCGCGCCGCCATC
>JALGVG010000059.1 GCA_029819875.1 Candidatus Zipacnadia bacterium
AAGGAGTTCGGCAGATCTGGTACAAAGCAAGGGAAGCTGTTTGAATTGGTGACTGCCTATAAAAGGGTACAGGAAGCTATATGGAGCGGCAGTTGTGAGCGTGATGATGGCGTGCATGGCAGGGTGTGGGTCCGGAGGGGAGAGGGCTTGGCCGGCAGCGCACCGGGGGCGCCGGGCGGAGACGGGGGTGGGATGATTCTCAGTGCTACCAGCGGCAAGGTGTGCATACACGCCCATGCCGGTGTGCTGCACCTGGGCAATGGTGGTGCGGGAGGTGCGGGCGTCAGCCCGGAGTCCGGAGGAATGGGCGTTTTCAATGACGGTCGGCCGGGGACGCGCACGGAAAATCCCGGCAAGAATGGGAAGCCGGGACAAGAGTGCCCCCCTGGAGCCAGGAGACTGACTTGACTGGAACATGACCAACAAGTAACCCAATCAAGCGCCGGACAAAGGTTGTCCCATCGGCTTGGGCCTGGGACCATGCCTGGAAAATAGAAAGCGGAGGAGTATAAGCAATGCCAGCAAGCAAAACCACCAAGAAATCACAGGAGACAATCGGATGGGGTGTTATCGGGTGCGGCAATATCGGCCCTACACATGCTGCTGCCATCGAGGACGCCTCCAGCGCGCGGTTGGTGGCGGTTTGTGACGTGATCAAGGAAAAGGCGGATGCACTTGCGGAGAAGTACAAGTGCAAGGCAGTGTACAGTATTGAGGAGCTGCTGGCCCTCGATGACATCCAAGCAGTATCAGTCTGTACGCCCAGCGGGATGCACTCGGCGCACACAATTCAAGCCGCCAAGGCCGGAAAGCATGTATTGTGCGAAAAGCCCTTGGACATCAAGATGGCTGCGATGGAGCGGATGATAGATGCGTGCGAGGAGGCCGGCGTGAAGCTGGCGTGCGTGTTCCAGATGCGGACGGAGGCGGACAACCGGCGGGTGCGGGAGGCGGTACGCGGCGGCAAACTTGGCAAGCTGGTACTAGGTGATATTTACCAGAAATACTTCCGAAGCCATGAATACTACGCCAGCGGTGACTGGCGGGCGACATGGGCACTGGACGGCGGGGGCGCACTGATGAACCAAGGGGTGCACGGCATCGACCTGTTGCTGTGGATAATGGGTGACGTGGCCCGCGTCAGTGCGTATGCACGTCGCCTGGTGCGCAACATCGAGGTGGAAGATACGGCGGTGGCGAACGTGGAGTTTGTCAACGGGGCACTGGGCAATATCGTGGGCACCACGTCAGTAACGCCTGGTTACAGCGCGCGGCTGGAGATACACGGCGACGCCGGTTCGATTCGGGCCGAAGGCGGGAGCATCGTTGACTGGTCGGTGCCGGGTGAAGAGGTCGAGGCGACAGGCGAGGACAAGCAGGGAACGGCGTCCGACCCCCTGGCGCTGACAGCCACCGGCCACAAGCGGCACGTAGAGGACCTGGCGAGAGCGATCATCGAGGACCGCGAGCCGGAGATTCCGGGACGCGACGGAGTAAGGGCGGTGAAGCTGATCCGGGCGATCTACCTGTCCAGCCGCGAGGGAGGCGCCTCCATTGATATGGCGGCGGTCAGCAACGAGGACCTGGACGAGGATGGCATCTACCCGACGGTATATGCCGAGCAGTGGTAGAAAAATGGGGGCGAAGACGTTACGAGTGCGCATCAAGTCAACTTGCCGGTGCAGATAAGCGCAAAAACGAGAGGGCCAGGCACCAAGCCTGGCCCTCAATATTGTATTACTGTCTCTTGCTATGCCGATTGGCGGCGCTTGAGGGCCAAAATGCCCAGCCCCATGGCCACGAGCACGAAGGTAGCAGGCTCGGGGGTGATGGGGTTGTTGTACCCGTCCGGGCCGGTAACGGAGGTGATGATGCCACTGCCGATGTCATTAGTGGTGGCGGAATAGGCATTTTGGTGGGAATCGGGCCAGAATACCAGGGGCCCGGGGTGGTTGACCAGATCTAGGCTGTCATTGGGATTGTCGGAAAACGAGAACGTGTAGGTGCCGTTGGAAGTGCCCAAGTCGCGCTGCCATTCAAAGTACTTGTATGTAAAGTCCTGGCCTTCGCCTTCGAGGTTGGGATGGGTATAGGAACCGAGTGCCGAAGAGGTTGTCTCGGTCCACCCTGACGGGGCCGTCACGTTGGTGAACATGCTACGAGTGGCGTTGGGATCCACGTAAACTCGCACATACGCCGTCGTGCTGCCTACCGTCACGTTATAAGTCCAGGTGTCGGAGCTGTAAGTGCCGGAATTGATAGTGTCAGCGGGGATGATACTTGCAGCCAGTACAAACGAGGTACACAACACGAGTAACAAAATGCCTCGTGTCATCAAACGCCCCTCCCAACATATGCCGAGTATGTCCGCGTGCTCAGGGCAATGACTGCACGCGCCCCTTTGGGAAACCCAGTTTTTGGATAAAACAATTATACCGTAGCTTTGACGTCCTTGTCAATAGCAAGTACCGCGTCCGCGGAAATGTGAGCAAAAAGTGACAGGAACCGCTGTACCCGTAGCGGATGTAGACATCCTGCAGGAGGGGTTAATTCTTGACAAGGGCGGGCAATAAAGGTACAACGTACTGCGGCCACCAACAGCGGGCAGAAATTCCTATTTGCACGAAGAAGGTGTTTAGATGAGCCGCGGGATACTGCGAGCGATTGTTTCCATTGTGACGGGAGGGTTTTTGGTGCTGACAGGAGCGATCTACTTGAGCAACAACAGCCGGCCGAGTGCGGCCGAGGCGGAGGGGCAACTGGCGCAGATTTCCACCACGCTGGAGCTTATCAGCGACAATGTCGCTTCCAATGTCATTCACGGGTGGCAGACCAACCGGCTGATAAGATATCACGGGATGTACTATGCCAGCGGGGTGCTGCCCAATCCAGGCGAAGAATACTTCTGGGACCGCAAGGGTGTCTTCTACCGGCGCAAGCACGATGGGAGCTGGGCGGTGGCCGGTCACTTGCCGTCCAATCCCTACACGATGCTAGTCGGGCCCGATGGCAGGTTCTGGGCCGTGGCGCCGTCTTCGTACGAGAACTGCCATGTCTACCGCATGAAGCATCCCCTCGACTTTCACAGCTTTGAAGAGGTGTACAACGGGACTTGCTCGTACCTGGGGGCGAGTGTCAGCCCCGAAGGCAATTTTCTCATTCTGCACGCGGAACGCTCGGACTTTCAGGCGTTCAATCCCAACGCAGTCATTGCAGCATTCTACGACCATGAAACGGGCAAGTGGTACAAGAGCCGCCTGGTAACGCCTGAGGGGCGGTACGGATACGAGGGGATTATTTTGCGGGGGCGCAAGGCGCTGGCGGTGTTGAACTCAGCCATCGCCGACCCCAAGGCGGTGCCCAAGCCACCGCATTACTCATGGCGGCACGTGCGCCTGGCGCTGTGCGAGGACTTGACCAAGGGAGAATGGGTGAACAAGCCGTGGCTGATGCCCGAATACGGCGACACGTTCTTGCAGGACTTGATTGCAGGGCCTGACGGGGATGCCTACCTGGCCTACGGGTACAGGGAGGCTTCGTCACTTGAAGAGCTGGCCAAGACACCGATGCGCCATTACATTGCGCACATTCGCTGGGATTTGAGCGTTGACATCTATCCGACCGGCGTGCCTGCCGGCCCGACGAAGCTGCTGGTAGACAGCCGAGGCGACTGGTACCTGCTGGGGCGTGTCAGGGCCGGCGAGCCGCTGCACCTGTGGCGGCTGGATCCCAAGGCCGGGTTCAAGGCGGTCGAGGAGTATGAGCTGCCCGGCACCGAGAAGTTGCAGGGCTACGTGCTCGATGTGCTGAACCCGGTTCGGTTCGGCGGAGAAGGCGACGGCGATACGGTCCACGTGCTTTCCGCGTTCTACCCCAAGGGAAGTGAGCGCGTGCAGTTGTGGCACGCCTACTTCGACCTGCCGGTGAAAGAGCGCCAAGAATAGCCGGCGAAGGGTTCAGGAGTCAGGTGTGTCGGAAGGAGCCACCGCCACCTTCACCTGGGCGGGGCGGGCGACGCGGTCATGAAGCTTGTAGCCCTTGCGCACCTGGGCGAGGATGGTCCCTTCGCTGACCTCGGACGTCGGCTGGCGCTCAACGGCCTCGTGAAGTTCAGGGTCGAACGAACCCTCGGCCTCTATGGGTTGAAGCCCGAACTGGGCGAGAATGTTCATTAACTGCTGGTAAGTCATGCGCACTCCGTCCATGCAGGTGGCGGGATCTTGGCCCTGCTGGTGGTGTTCCAATGCCAGCTCCAGGTGGTCAATGACGGGCAGCAGGGCGGTAATCAATTCCTGGACTGCATACTGCAGCAGTTGGGCACGCTCTTCCATGGCTCGGCGGCGAAAGTTACGCAGTTCGGCCTGTGCGCGCAGGTGCTTGTCGTGCTCCTGTTCGTACAATTCCTGCAGCCTGGCTATCTCAGCCTGCAGCTCCTCAACGGTAGGGGCGGCTTCGGTTGCCTCTTTAGCGGCCTGCCCGGCGTCGTTTTCCTCGGCCCCCTGCTGCGGCTCAGGGGGCTGCTGAGCTTGCTGTGTTTCAGCGGGCTGCTGGACAGCGGCCGCCTCGTCTTGGGTGGAAGTATCTTGCGTTTGCTCGTTGTCCTTGTCCTTGGTTGTATCGTCACACATATTAACCTCCGAATACGTGAGTATTTCGTTGTTGCGGGCTTTACGGTTGCGAGCCTTGTGCCTCGTCCTTCTTCCTGATGACGACGTTGATTCTGAGTATAGCGCGGGCGATTTCCAGCGCCGTGCGCAATGCCTGTTCCTTGACCGGCGCAGCGTCAAGTACGCCGATGTTGACCATATCGGTCACTTGCCCACTGTCGCAGTCGATTGCCAGGGCCGGATTGCCGGTTTGAGCCTGGCGGCTGATGACATCCTCCACTTTCTCCAGCGGATTGAACCCGGCATTGGCTACAATCTGGGCCAAGGGGCGCTTGAGGGCTTCTATCACGCAATCTACACCGTAAGCGGCCATGCCGCGCAGCTGGTCGCGCAATTTGCCGGCCTGCCGCGCGGCGGCTATTTCTATGGCACCGCCGCCGGGCAGTACGCCGCCGCGGATCGCCGCTTGCACGGCGGCGCATGCGTCACGGGCAATTCTCATGCGCTCGTCGCGCACTTGCGGGGTAGCAGCCCCTACCACGATGGTAACGGTAGGACGGCCGCTTCCTCCGACGATATGCAGGTGCCCCAGCTTTGTATCCTCGCGGACGCAATCGGCCCGACCGCAGGCGGCGACCAGTTCTTGGGGCGAATATGTGAGCGCTGAGCGCTTTACCGGGCGTGCGCCCGTATGCTCGCAGATGCGGGCAATGTCGTTACGGCCGACACGACGCACGGCCATGGCGCCGGCTTCGGTGATGAGTTGCTCGGCCTCGTCGCAGATACCTCGCGTCACGAACAGGCAATTGACGCCGGCTTGCAGCACCCTCCTCAGGCCGTTGCGGAAGTGGTTTTGCAGCGCGATGTAGCGTTCAAAGCCCGCCTCGGTAGCCAAGGCCTCTTCTTCGATTTCTTCGGGCTGCAAAGCATCATCAATGACGAGGATAGTAGCCGGGCGGACTTGCTCAGGCATCTGGCGGTTCATTCGCGTACTTTGCAGTACGAGCCCGGAGATGACCTGCGAGGGGACGCCTTGTTGGGCGATGACCAGGTCGGCCAATTGGAAACTGTCGCCAGACTTCAGCCATTCGGCGGGGAGAATGCGGGCGGCCTCGACCGCCAAGCGCGCAATCTGTTCATCGCCTCTGCCTGCCACCAATGCACAACTATACAACAGGGGGTCGTCAGGGCCGGCAACCTGCTGCGTATGCGCGGCAAAGACCTCCAGCGCCGCGTTTATCCCCGCCTGTATGCCCTCGATGATTTTGGTCACCGGCACACCACGCCGCACGTGGGCGACACCCTCGGTTATCAGTGCGGAAGCGATGAGGGTGGCCGTGGTGGTGCCGTCGCCGACCTGCCTGTCCTGGGCGCGAGCAGCGTTGATGACAAGCCGCGCCGCAGGATGCTTGACATCCATCTTGTCGAGGATGGTCACGCCGTCATTGGTGACGGTCACGTCGCCGAAGCGATCCACCAGCATGGTATCAAGGCCTTTAGTACCCAGTGTACCTTGCACGGCAGAGGCGACAGCAGCGACGGCAGCCGCGTTGCCTACCAAGGCAGCGAGGTGTTCATCCACGTCCGTGCCGCCCACTTTCTGCACACGTTCGGCGGAGTGTTCGCTGTTAGCAGACATAGGGGATATCCTCGTCGGCGGGCACCGCCGTCTGGATGTGGGTGTGAACCGGTACCGTGCCTCTGCGGATAGGATCTGTCAGCGACAAGGGTAAGCGCCCGGCGCCTGCCGGCCTGTCGGGCACGGGCACGGTTGCTACTGGTCTACCAGATGGCTGTCATTGTTAAGCAGTTGCTCGACTCGTCGGGCAACGTTGGATACGGCCCAGATAACGCGCCGGTACGGCATGCGCATCGGCCCCAGCACTCCTACGGTTCCGGCACGGCCGGAGCCGGTGACGTAGCGCTTTGCCACTAAGCTGCAGTCATCCAGTGCACTTATCTGGTTCTCAGTGCCGATAGTGACGAAGATGCCGTCGGTCTTGGCGGCTGCGTGAAGCAGGGGCCGCAGCGACGCTTGTTCAGTGAGCGTTTCCATGACCGTGCACAGCTTGTCACGCTCGGTGAATTCAGGTTCCTGCAAGATGTGTATGGTTCCTTCAACATAGACCTGCTGCCCACTGACATCCGCATGCTCCCTGAGTTGCTCCACCAAGCTATTGAAGGCATCCGCCACCTCGCCGGCCTGCTGAGGAGTCAGCGGGTCCAACTGCCAGATGCTGTCCACCTCTTTGCCCCGTAGGTGGCTGGTGAACAGCTTGTCCAGATGGTCGATCTGGGTGCCTGTCAGTCCCTGCGGATAATCCACGAGCACCTGGTGGCTGGTACCGTCAGAGGTCGTGTATTCCACGCGCATGGACGTGGCGCTGACCGGCCGCAGCTTGATAGTGCGTATGGTGGGGCCGGGTTGGTAAGGTGCACTAGCCAGGGCGGGATGGCGCGTCATCTCCGACAATACCCGGGTGGCGGCCTGAAGCAGGGTCTCGACATCGTGGCTCGTACGGCGGAACTCGCCGGACATCCACGCCCACTCGCGACTGACGGTCGGTTTTTCGTTGAGCATCTGGTCAACATAAAATCGGTATGCTTTCTGGGTAGGCACACGGCCGGCGGAGGTGTGCGGCTGGGTCACATACCCGGCGCGCTCCAGCGCGGCCATGTCGTTGCGTATGGTAGCCGTGCTCACCGACAAGTTATATCGCTCGCAGGCGGTTCGCGAACCAACCGGTCGGGCCGTACGTATATGCTCCTCCACAATGGCGGTCAGTACCTGTTTTTGCCTAGTACTGAGGGATTTTTGCCTAGCTGCAGCCACGTTCACCACCTCGTGCGACGATTGCCATACTTTACATAAGAGGATAGCACCGGCAATGGGTAGTGTCAAGATTAGGCGGGCCGGCGCAAGGGGGGCTTTACGGCGTACAGACCCCGCCCGTCAATCATCAAATGAGGGGTACCCGGAGGGCAAGAAGTAGCGAATGTACTGGGCGCGGGCGAAGTGGTCAGTCATCCCGGCGACATAGTCGCATACAACACGTGCCCGGTGCTGAACGTCCTCGGGCACATATCCGAGTGCCTTGCGGCAAGCCGTGTCATCCTCCATGTAGACGGTAAACAAGCCTTGAACGATACCCCGCGCCTTTGCGGCTTCATGAGAGATCAGCGGGCCGGCGTAAACGCGCTCCCACAGCAGGTTCTTGAGCGCATCAGCCGCCTCCAGCACTTCCGCACTCATTGCCAGAAAAGGCTTGTCAAGGCTGTTGGCGATCAAGTCCCGCACCATGGTGCCGACGCGCTCGCTGTGGGTCCTACCCAGCACATCCAGTATCTCGCCCGGCACATCGTCTTCGGAAAGCAGCCCCGCCCGCATGGCGTCGTCCAGGTCGTGATTCAGGTAGGCGATGCGGTCGCATACGCGGATGACCATGCCCTCGAGGGTGGCTAACTTGTTATTGGCCATATCGTCGGCGAGGTCAGCCATGCCCTTGGAGTGGCCCACGATGCCATCGCGCGTTTCGTAGGAAAGGTTCAGTCCTTTGCCGTCGCGCTCCAGGACGTCGACGACCCGCAGACTATGTTCAGGGGGGCTGAAAGGAGCAGTGGGAACATATTTGCGGTAGATTTCATCAAGGGCCTGCTCGCCGGCGTGGCCGAACGGAGTGTGGCCCACGTCGTGGCCGAGGGCGATCGCTTCGGTAAGGTCTTCGTTGAGACGAAGCGCTTTAGCGACGGTGCGGGCTATCTGTGAAACCTCCAGGGTATGGCTGAGGCGGGTTCTGACATGGTCCTCGCGAGGTGAGATGAAGACTTGGGTCATGTGGGCCAGGCGCCGGAAGGCGTGGCAGAGGTGGATGATGCGATCGCGGTCCCGCTGGAAGCAGGTGCGCACCGGGCAAGGCTCTTCGGGCCGCTGCCGGCCGCGGGATTGGGCAGCAAGCGCAGCCCAAGGGCGAAGAGTTTCTCGTTCCCGTTGTTCTATTTGCTCGCGAATGGTCACCGGTCAACTCACCTGTTCAGGACGCTGCCTCCGAACCGGGTTGTACGATTTGCAGAAAATCGGCTATCCGTTGGAACAGCCGGTCGATATGGGAAAGGAGGGCCAGCCTGTTATTGCGAAGCTGGATGTCATCCACCATGACCATTACGTCCTCGAAGTAGGTATGAATCGGGCCGGCGAGAGCGGTCAGTTCCCGGGCCGCCGTGGCATAGTCCGGCGGCCGGGCGGCCAAGGCCTGCGATACCGCGGCCTGGACGCGGGTATAAGCCTCCAGCAGCATCGTCTCGGTTTCATGGACGAAGAGAGACCGGTCAAAGGGCGTAGCCGGTGCAATTCCGGCAGGCCGGGTGATGCGAGCCGGCCGCTCGGCAGCAGTGACCAGCGTGTCAAATCTCTCGGGGTTCTGGTTGCGCAGTTCCTGCAGGAACGTTGCACGAGCGATGACATCCAGAGCGTCGGTCCACGGGACCCCCAACACGGCGCGGGCGATGTCATAGTCAACTCCCTGGGCCTGCAGCAATGCTTCGAGGCGCTGGGCGAACAACCCCTTGAGCTGAGCGATTGCCTCGGCGGGCGGTAATACTCGGCGGGCGGCTTTGCCCTCCAACTGCGGCTCCGGCAGCAAGCCGATGGCGTAGCAGATGAGGGCGTCCAGGTCCAGATGGTACTCATTTTGCTGGAGCAATTCCAGCACCGCCTGTGCCTGGCGGCGCAAGGCATACGGATCGCCTCCGCCTGTCGGCAGTTGCCCGAGACGGTAGCAGGCCACCAGATTGTCCAGCTTGTCAGCGATGCTCAGCAGGCAGCCGGCGACGGTTGCCGGCGGTTCGTCCCCGGTACCGGAGGGGCGGTAATGCTCGGCGATTGCCTGGGCCACCGCTTCGGGCTCGCCAGCCATGCGTGCGTAGTAGCCGCCGACAATTCCCTGCAGCTCCCCCAGCTTGGTGTCGCTGATCATCATGGTGGTCTGGTCGCACTTGCACAGCTCCGCTGCCCGCACTGCCGCCTGGATGTCGGCCTCGCTTATGGAGGGAAGCTGTCGCCCGATCTCGGCCACCAGGGCGCGGAGGCGCTTGCTCTTGTCTGCAAGCGTGCCCATGCCCGCGATGAAGGTGACCGCAGCCAACTGCTCCGTCCTGCGAGCGAACGGTACCTTCATGTCTTCTTCAAAGTAGAACTCGGCATCCGCCAGCCGAGGAACAATCACCTTCTCGTTCCCCTGGCGGATGATGCTTGCATCTCCGGCGGGGTTGTTGGTGATGGCAATGAAGGCGGGAAGGAGCCGGCCGCTGTCATCCTCAACGGCAAAGTACTTCTGATGCCCTTGCATGACCTTGACTATCACTTCAGGGGGAAGGCGGAGGTACTTGCTATCGAAGTGTCCCACCACGGCGGCAGGCCACTCGACGAGGAAGTTGTTCTCGTCTACCAAACGCTCGTCCAGTCGCGGCTTGCCGCCGATGGAGGCCGCTGCTTGGGTGACGAGGTCGGCAATCATCCGGCGACGGCGGCGATGATCGGCTATGACGCCGTTGGCCTCCAGCTTGTCGAGGTACTCGCCCGGTGCGGCAAGCTCTACTTGCCGTTGCCCCATGATGCGGTGGCCGCGTGTCGCCCTGGTCGCCCGGACGCCGGCCACTTCGACATCGAGGACCTCGCCGCCGAGCAGAGCGACCAACCAGCGTATGGGGCGCACGAAGCGAAAATCGCCCTCGCCCCAGCGCATGGTTATGGGGAAGGTGAGATCGCGAGTTGCCGTGGCAAGTAGCTCCGGCAGCACGGCGGCGGCGGGCTTGCCCTTTTCAGCCACGGTGGCAAACACAAAGCGCCCCTTGTCGGTTTGGCGTATTTTCAATTCGTCAACGGCGACACCACGACTGTTGGCAAATCCGATCGCGGCCTTGGTTGGGTGGCCTTCAGCGTCATAGGCCTTGTCAGCCGGCGGTCCCTTGTACTCGACCGTTGTATCCGGCTGCTGTTCGGCCAGGCCCTCTACCAGCACCGCCAGGCGGCGCGGCGTGCCGTAGGTAGTGACCTTGCCGTGAGCAAGCCGCAGTTTCTCCAGGCCGGATGTTATCGCCTCCTCCAATTGAAGCAAGGCAGGCTCTACGGCGCCGGCCGGCATTTCTTCTGTCCCGATTTCGTATAGCAGGTCCTGTGGCATGATTTGTACCTTTGCTGTGATGCTATTGGTGGTCCGGCTGAGGTGGCTTGTACAGGGTTGGGTTGTCGATTTTCCAAAGCTGCTCGGTATCCGGTGCGGCGATGGGGCCGTACATCTCAGGCCGCCGGTCGCCCAAGAAAGTGTCTTTGAGAGTAGGCCATCGCGCCTTGTCTTCGCCCTCGATCCAGAATTCATAGCCCTCGTCCAGGTCAACGGTGGTGGTGGCGACGCCGGGCTTGTGGCTGGTATCGGCTATGGGGCGGGCGTAGGGATCAATGATGCAGGCATGGCCCATGGAGCGGCCGGCCAGGAACGGCATGCGGATGAAACTTGCCCTCACGAAGTACACCTGGTTATCGAAGGCACGCGCATACATCAACGCCTCGATGGACATGCCGGTGTAGTCCAGCGACATTGTCGGCCAGCAGATGATGTCGGCACCCTTGAGGGCATAAACCCGGAAGATTTCCGGGTAATGGATGTCCATGCAGATGGCGATTCCGATGCGGCCGAAGTCGAGTTCGAAGACCGGCAGGTCGTCACCGGGCTCGACCTCGCGCGCCTCGGTCGGCGCCAGGTGCGTCTTGCGATACTTGCCGATAATGCTGCCGTCGCGGCCGATCACTACCGCCGTGTTATACTTCTTGTCCCCGTCCTGTTCGCGGATGTTGGGGATGACATACATGTTGTACTTGGCGGCAAGTTCCTGCATCCGGGAGGTAATCGGCCCGCCGGGGATAGGTTCACAGATGCCCATCTCGCCGGGGCATTGGTGTGCATCGGCGCCGACGATGTCGAACTCCTCCGGTAGCACCACCAGGTCACTGCCGCGTTGACCGGCGATATTAACTGCCTCATAGGCCCGCTCGACGCATTTGCTGGGATACGAAGGCTCCTCGTCCACAAGCAACGAGGCTGTGCTGATTGTTACAAGGCGCGACATCGCGACAACTCCTTACTGGTCATCGGTTGTATAGCATCAGACCATGACCGTGATTAATAGGGTGGCATTACGCTTGGGCGACCGCCTTTTTCAGCAGGGGCCAGCCCAGGGCTTCGCGGTGGGCTATATATGCTCGCGCCACGCGGCCGGCCAGGCGCCGGACGCGTCCGATCATTGCCGCCCGCTCCGTTACGCTGATGGCCCCGCGGCTGTCGAGAAGGTTGAACGTGTGCGAGCACTTCAGCACGTAATCGTACGCCGGCAGAGGCAACGGTTCGTCGCGGTCAAGAAGCGCGAGGGCCTCCTTTTCATACATCTCAAACAATTGCCACAGCATCGGGACATCCGCGGCCTGGAAGTTGTAGATTGAAAACTGGCGCTCCTCCTCGTAGTGCAACTCGCCGTACAGGACATCATCCGACCACTTCAACTGCCGGTAGTCGTCCACGCCCTGCAGGTACATGGCGAGCCGTTCGGGACCGTAGGTCAGTTCCACCGACACGGGCTTGCAAGGGATGCTGCCGGTTTGCTGGAAGTAGGTGAACTGCGTTATCTCCATCCCGTCGAGCCACACTTCCCAGCCGACACCTGCCGCCCCCAGGGTGGGGGCTTCCCAGTCGTCCTCCACGAACCGGACATCGTGCTTGCTCAGATCAATACCCAGAGCCTGCAGGCTTCCCAGGTAGAGGTTCTGTATGTCGTCGGGGGAGGGCTTCATCAACACCTGGTACTGAAAAAAGCGCTGCAGGCGATTGGGGTTTTCACCGTAGCGGCCATCAGTCGGGCGGCGCGAGGGTTGGACATAG
>JALGVG010000060.1 GCA_029819875.1 Candidatus Zipacnadia bacterium
GATGGACTTGACAGTCAGCGCCGCCTTGAGTATTCTATTAACGGAACGCATATGAAGGTGAAGGTGGACTATACCAAGTTGGAACAAATAGATGCCAAAGAGCTCCTCGAATTCGAAACGCGATTGTATCAGAACATACATCGCTACGAGGCGCAACGACGCGAAGAGAAACTCGCGAGCAAGAAAAAGAAAAAGCGAAGTCGCCGAGGTTAAGCGCCGCGGCGGACATCAACTCGTTTACTTGGCTGGTGGCTGGGTAGCTCAGGTGGTTAGAGCGCGCGGTTCATACCCGCGTTGTCGGGGGTTCGACTCCCTCCCCAGCTACCATGCTTCCTTGCGAGGCGCAATCGCACGACGAGGGGCTTAGGCGCCCGTCGTTTTTTGTATCTCGCCGTCGGCATGCACCACACGGGAACGTTGCTTGCAATGCAACACTTCACTGAACAGGATATCAAGTGGCTGGCCGAGCTGCTGGAGGCCGAAGACCTCGAGGAAATAGAAGTTCAAACAGGTGATGAGTCTGTGGTCGTGAGCAGGAAGATCGCCTCCCCTCCTCCGCCGGCTCCCAGCCCCCAGGCCTCACTGGCCGGCCCACTTGCCGTTTCCGAGGACACCATCCCGGTACTCGCCCCTATGACCGGCGTCTTCTATCGCGCACCCTCGCCCAATGCACCACCCTACGTGGAAGTCGGCGACAGGGTCGAGGGCGGCGATGTCGTCGGCCTTATCGAGGCCATGAAGATGTTCAACGAGGTGGCGGCACCCGCCGGCGGCGTAATCGCCCACATTCTGGTCGACAACGAACAATCGGTAGAAGCTGACCAGCCGTTGATGTTCATTAAACTGTCGCCTGACTAAGCCTCGTGCCCCGGCCGGCAGCTTCTCCACCTCAAGGCAGGTACTGACCATGGACAGGTCCGAAATCAAGCTCGGCATCCTCGGCTACGGCGTTGTCGGCGGGGGATTGTATCATATCCTCACCACCAATGCCGACCAGGTCGCCAGGCGAACCGGTGTCCCTGTGGTCGTGGCCAAAGTCGCCGATATCGACTGGGAGCGCCCCCGCAAGATACAAGTCCCCCCCGCGCTGCGCACTACAGATGCCTACGAGGTCATCAACGACCCGCAGATTGACATTGTTGCCGAAACCATCGGCGGTACAGACCCCGCCTTGGAGTTCGTGCTCGCCGCCATCGAGGCCGGCAAAAGCGTCGTCACCTCCAACAAGGAGATGATGGCCAAGCATGGTGGGGAGATCCTCGCTGCCGCCGCTGCCAAGGGCGTCGACGTACAATTCGAGGGCAGCGTGTGCGGAACCATTCCCATCATCCGTGCACTCAAGGAAAGCCTCGAAGCCAACCGCATCAGCCAGATCATCGGCATCGTCAACGGCACCACCAATTACATCCTCACCAAGATGACCCAGGAAGGCCGCGAGTTTGCCCAGGTTCTGCAGGAAGCCCAACAACTGGGCTACGCCGAGGCCGATCCTTCCGCCGACATCGAAGGCATTGATGCCGCCAACAAGATCGCCATTCTGGCGGCGATCGCTTTCGGCAGCCATGTCCCGCTTGAGTTGGTCTACCGCGAAGGCATCTCCAAGATAACCCCCCAGGACATCAGCTACGCCAGGCAGATGGGCTACGTTATCAAGCTGCTGGCAATCGCCAAGCAGGCGGACGGCAAGGCCGAGTTGCGCGTGCACCCCGCCCTGCTGCCGGCCGCTCACCCGCTGGCCTCGGTCAACGGTGTATTCAACGCTGTCTTCATTCGTGGCGATGCCTGCGACGAGGTGATGCTCTACGGCCGCGGCGCCGGGGCCCTGCCCACGGGCAGTGCGGTGGCCGGCGACGTCATAGACTGTGCCCGCAACATCCTGCACGGCACACCCGGCCGCGTCCCCTGCGTCTGCGAAGGCACCCTGGATGTCGTCCCCATGGACGAGGTGGCTACCCGCGTTTATGTGCGCATGAAAGTGGCCGACAAGCCCGGCGTGCTGGGCAACATCGCCACCATCTTCGGCAGCCAGGGCGTCAGCATCCAGTCGGTCATCCAGGAAAGCTCCTCCGGTGACCTCGCGGAGATAGTCTGGCTCATGCACAAGGGCCGCGAACGCAACCTGCGCCTGGCGCTGGAAGCCATCGGCCACCTGGACATCGTCGAGGAGATTACCAGTGTCATAAGGGTGGAAGACTAGGCCGGTAACCGACTACGCGTAGACGTATGCTGACAAAAAACCGCCCTGCCATTCGCCGCCGCTTGCCGGCGGCTTAACCATAATGAGCCGCCGATGCCGTGCCAAGGATTGAAGCCGCCGCCTGCAGGGAGTATAATCTGCAAGCAATAACGCCGTTGCAGCTTTCGCCGCTTGAGCACGGCATGACAGAACACGGTCACCTGCAAGTGAAATGAATACCACCAGCGCCGCCGGTCAATCACTTTATGTCGGGCTGGACATCGGCTCGCTGAGCTGCGAGGCAGTTGTCCTGGACGAAGCCGGCCGCATGCTCGCCTACGAGGTGAGGCCAACCGGTGCACGCACTCGGGCAACCGCGCAGGAAGTGCTCGACGCCGTGCTCGCGCAGGTCGGGGCCTCGCGCGACGCGCTCAACGCCCTCGTGGCTACCGGCTACGGCCGGAACCAGGTGCCGGGCGACGACGTGAAGACGGTGACCGAGATTACCTGCCATGCCCGCGGTATCCGCCACCTTTTCCCTGCTGTCCGCCTGTTACTGGACGTCGGCGGCCAGGACTCCAAGGCTATTCGCCTCACCGACAGCGGCCAGGTCGCCGATTTTGCCATGAACGACAAGTGTGCAGCCGGTACCGGCCGCTTTTTCGAGGTCATGGCCCGTGCCCTCGAAGTCAACCTCCACGACCTCGGATCCTTAGCCCTCACTGCTACCGGGCGCTTGTCCATCAGCCACGTGTGTACCGTCTTTGCCGAAAGCGAGGTTGTGGGAATGCTGGCCGACGGCCAGCCAGTGGCGGATATTGCTGCCGCGCTGTGCTATAGCGCCGCAGAGCGTGCCGTGACACTAATAAGCCGCGTCGGCATGAGCGAACCGTTCGCCCTCAGCGGCGGTGTCGCCAAGAATGCCGGCTTTGTGGCTGCGTTGGCCGACCTGTTGGGCGTCCAGCCCCTGGTCCCTGATGAACCGCAAATCGTCGGTGCGCTGGGAGCCGCCCTCCTGGGCCTGGAGCGCGCCCACGGTTCAAATAGCGACTTGTGAAAGTAAGATGAAGCCATGCGATATGCGCTGGGCATTGACGGCGGCGGTTCCAAGTGCGACGCTGTCCTCATTGACGAGAACGGCACTGTCACCGGCTGGGGGCGCGGCGGCCCCACCCACCCCTTCTATGACAGTCCCCAGACGGTAGCCGCCTCCTACGCGGAGGCTGTTTCCCGCGCGCTTGACGGCCTCCAGCAGGCAGAGATCTGGGTGGGAGGCCACTTCCCCCCCGGCCCCGTTCGCGACGCCATTGCCGCTGCAGGGCGGATAATCGGCCACCGCCCGGCCGGTGAGGTCGAAATGGCCTTCGCCTCGGCTCAACGACAGTGGGGAATAATTGTGCTGGCGGGCACCGGCTCCTTCGTCTTCGGGCGCACCGCTGAAGGCCGCACTATTCATGCCGGCGGCCTGGGGCCTGTTCTGGGTGACTACGGCAGCGCCTACTCCATCGGCCTGCTGGGGCTGCGGGCCGCCTTTGCCTCGAGGTGGGCGCAAGCCCGCAGTACCACCCTTGCCCAGGCCCTCCCCCAAGCCTTGGGCGCAGACAGCTTGCGGGCCGTTTTCGATATCGTTTACCAGGAGGGTCTCAGCAGGCGGCAAATCGCCTCCCTTGCCCGCGTTGTTGACCAGCAAGCGCGAGCCGGTGACCGTATTGCAATCATGTGCCTGAAAACGGCTGCCGATCAACTGGCGGACATAGCCGTGGACGTCATCAACGAGCTTGACATGCACGATATTGACTTCCCCCTCATCGCCGTGGGCAGCGTCGCCCAGTGTTCGCACATCTGGTGGGAGCAGGTATGTCGGCGCCTGACAGCGATCGCCCCCGGGGCATTCCCCATCGTTCCCGTCATTCAGCCGGCTACCGCCGCGGCGCTGCTGGCCCTTCGCGAGATGGGGCTTCAATGGACACCCGAACTTATCGCCCGTATTACCGAGACCCAGCAGCCCTTCCTGGACGCAATCCAGCAACCAGCCGAAAGCGTCAATCCCCCAGGGTGATCGGAGACGTGACAGATGTTGGCTTACAAGTACGCCGAAGCCGTCCATGATATCGTGACGAGGATTGCAACCACGCAGATGGATAACATCCAGCGGGCAGCCGGGGCCGTGGCCGACTCACTCGCTGACGGCGGCGCCTTCTGGTTGCATGGCATCGGCCATGGCGGCGAGCAGGAACTGGCCGGCCGCGCCGGCGGCCTGCTGGCTGCCAGAATATTCTCCTTCAGCTTCAATGTCAGCAGCCCCATCGCCGAATGCCTCAAAGACCGCCCCCGTCCCTCACCCCTTGAGCCGGACCTGCAAGCCATTCGCCTGGCTGTCAACAGTAGCCAGATGCGCAGCGGCGACGTGTTGATGCTGGCCTCTGTCAGTGGCCGCAACCGTGCTCCCGTCGAACTGGCCCTGGCCGCCCGCGACATCGGCGTCACCGTCATCGGCTTGACATCCCTCGAATACACCGCCCAGGTCACTTCGCTTCACCCCTCGGGCAAGAAGCTGTGCGATGTGGCCGACATCGTCATTGACAACTGCGCGCCGTTCGGTGATGCCTGCATTGCCGTGGAGGGTTATGAACACAAGGTTCTGCCCATCTCGGGAATCGCCCATATCACGATCGGCTGGATGATCTGCGCAGAGGTCATCGAAAAGATGCAGGCGATGGGCAAACCGCCCCACGTGTACATGAGCGTCAACCGCCCCGGAGGGGCCGAGTACAATGAACAGGCCCTCAAGGAGTACAACGAGACGGGGTATTGAGGGTAGCCACACCCTTCCATGTCATTTCAATCTCATTTATTGCCGGAGGAAGCCATGTCATCCCTTGATTATCTTGATGCTGTTGCACAAGCCTTGCGTAAGCTCCAGGAGACGCAACTTGAGGCCATCAACGATGCCGCCCACACTATCACCGAGGCCGTTATAGCCGACAACAAGATCTTTTCATTCGGCGCCAGCCACTCGTTCATGCTCACCGAGGAGCTGGTCTACCGCACAGGCGGGTTGATGCTCATCAACCCCATATTCCCCCACGGCATGAACCTGTCGGTGCGTCCGATGACCCTCACCTCCCGGCTTGAGCGCCTCCCCGGCCTGGGCAAGGTGCTGCTGGAAAACAGCCCTGCCTCCGCCGGTGACGTCCTGTTGATTGCCTCCACCTCGGGGCGCAATGCGGTGGCCATTGACATGGCCCTGGCCGCACAGCAGGCCGGCATCACCACCATCGCCATCACCTCGCTGGCCTACACCCAGAGCGTGGAAAGCCGCCATCCCAGCGGCAAGAAGCTGTTTGAGATCTGCGACCAGGTGATCGACAACTGTGCACCGCTGGGTGACGCGGCGGTCCAGATACCCGGGTTCAGCCAGAAAACCGGCCCCCTCTCCACCGTGCTGGGCTGCGCGGTGGTCAATGCCATCGTCACACAGGTCATCCGCAACCTGGTGGAGCGCGGCATCACGCCGCCGGTTTTCGTCAGCGCAAACATGCCTGGCGGCGATGAGCACAACCAGAAACTGCTGTCCGAAAACCGCCACCGCATTTTTTACATGGAATGATATTTTAAATTTTAATATTTGTTTCCTTGGCCAACAGGAATAAGATGATCGCCCCCGAATTACTTCCCGTTAGTGTTTCCATTGGCGCACCACGAGTGCTGTACAGCAGGCTTTGGAGGCGCACAGAACAATGAGAAGAGCTTTACACGTATCATTGGTGGTGATTTTGATGCTTGCATCTGCCGGGCCGGGAAGTTGTGGGCCAGGACGGTCAGGACGATTCATTCCCCTCGACTTCCACGACCAGGGGGCGTGGAAGATATTCGCCGACCAGCCTTGGTGGGCGCTGGTGGATATCCGGGATATGCTCAACATCTTTCACCCCCTCGTGGTTTCCCGGACCGGCAACGCCGCCGGAGCATCGCGCGAAGTGACCATCCCTGCCGGTTGGCGCCCGCCGTTCGCCCTGCGCTTTTTCTGTGCTGACGACTACTTCGCCGATCCCGAAAAGCACAAGCCCGGCCAGCTCGGCACCGAGAGCTTTTTCGAGCATCGCTTCAAGCAAGTATTGATCGACGACACCGTCATCTGGGACCGTGATGTGATTGACGAAAACGTCCACGGCTCGCAGACAATCTTCGAACTGGACATCACACCCTATGTTACAGCCGGCAAGCCCTTCAAGTTGACATTCCGGGCATTCGACAAGGTCAGCACCCTCGAGCGCAACGACCGTGATGTTTGGTTCATTGGCGGCACTTGGTACGCCTCCGGCGACGGCAAAACCGAGCAACCCCCCCGCTTTCACACGGCGGTGTGGTTCGCTGACCCCATAGTGGGGGAACAAGCAGCGGTGCGGGCCGCTCCGCTCGGCCGGCGTCCCCACGAGGAGATCGTGGCCAGGCGCCATCGTCAGCGCTGGCCGATGCCGCCCCGCGCGGTGCAGATGCCGTCGCCGGCGCGGTTGGAGTTGGTCACCCCTGCCTCCATACCGCCGCCGGGCTTCCCGCTCACCTGCGGTATCCCCATGCCTCCGGGAGCACTGCGCGATGTAACACAGGTACAACTGCACGACCGCCGGGGACACGACCTGCCCGTGCAGGCCGAGGTAACCGGCTGGTGGCCGGACGGCAGTATCCGCTGGTTGCTACTGAATACCATCGCCCCGGCCGGCAGCAAGCCGCAAGCGAGGTTCCGCCTGCACTTCAACGAGGGGCACAGTCCTCGGCCCCCGGCCACTGTGAAGATTGAACGCCGCACCGGCGGCCTGGTGATTGACACCGGCGCCGTGCGCCTGGAACTGGGTGGCGATGAGCATGCGCTGCTTGATGCCGTCTACCTGCACGGCGCCAAGCAGCCGCTGATGACTAACCTCGTGCCGCAGATGTCAATTCTCGAGGATGACCAGCCCGTGCCTGTGCTCGCCACCTGCCGGCAGGTCGAGGTGGTGCAGCCGGGACCGATTGCCGCCCGCATCGAAGTGCACGGCTCACTGGACACCGCCACCCGCCACATCGGTCGCTTCACGTTCCGGCTGTACGCCTACGCCGGCCTGCCGACCATCCAGACGCATTTCCGCATTTACGATGACCTCAAGCCCCAGCCGTACACCGGCACGCTCAACGACCCGCCGCTGGATGTGGCCGACCTGGCGCTGGTGGCTACCGTCCCCGGCGCAAGCGCCGGCCGCAAGACCGTCGGCATCGTGGACGGTGAGCCGTTCAGCACCGACGGCGCCCGCCTCCGGCTGCTGCAGGATACCCACGAGCACTTTACCATCGCCACGGCTTCACCTGCGCCGATCGTCGAGGGCGAGAAGGCCCAAGGCTGGATTGCCGCCGAAGGCGACCGCGGCTGGCTGCAAGCCTCCATGTGGCGCTTCTGGCAGCAGTATCCCAAGTCGTTGATCGTGGACGGCGACACCCTACGCATCGGTCTATTTACGCCCAGCGAGGCGATGCCGCTGTACCGGCCGCGCTTCGGCGAGGCCAAGCGCCACGACATCTGGTTGACCTTCGCTGCCCAGGCCCCCGACATCGGCGAGCAGCAGGCCCTGGGGCTTTTGGCCGACGAACCGCCCCGCCTGTTTGGCGGTCACTGGTTCTGCCTCAGCGGTGGCGTCAGCCTATTGGACCCCGAATGGCTGGAACATGAGCCCCAGTTTGTTAAGTACATTACTAATAACTATGGCGACGTCTCGACGGCCAGGGTTACGCGCCACTTCGGCATCCGCAACTTCGGCGATATGCCATACGGCTCCAAAGGGGAATGGTTCAATGGCTATTGGGCCATGGTGCAGGGGGCACTGAACTGGGGATTGGCCTGCGGCGACCAGCGCTGGATACAGCGCAGCTTTGAAATCGCCCGCCACATCGCCGACATTGACACCGTCCATATCCCTCCGGGCCATCCTGACTACGACGAGTGGAACGGGATAACCTGCGCACTGGGTCTCGACCACTCGGTGCACGGGGGAAATGCCAAGTGGGCCGCGTTTCAGATAGGCGAATCACTTATCCTCCACTACTGGATGACCGGCGATCCCGATAGCTTGGCAGCCGGTCTGGCCAACGCTGACAACCTCATCCGCAACCAGGTCGGCCTCGGCTCGCCCAGTGCGCGCTGCCAGAACCGTCCCATGCTGACACTGCTGCGCGCCTGGCAAGCTACCGGCGACGATTCCTACCTGCGCGCCGCCCGCCGTTACCTCGACCTCGACTACCAGATCAAGCATGTCATTGACTGGCGCCGCGGCGCCTACATCCAACCCACATACCAGAATTGGCGCTGCATCTCCGCGGGCCTCGATTCTATGTACGGGCAGACCGTGTACGAATACTACCGTCTCACCGGCGATCTGGATGCTGCGCAGATGGTGGTGGCGCTTGCCGATTCGGTGTACGCCGAATCAATGCTGCCCCAGGAAGAGGCCCTCGGCAGCTTCCTGTTTTATCCCCGCTACAGCCGCTCTTCGTGGTATTACACCCAGATGGCGCTGCTGTTTTACATGGCTTACGACCTTACCGGCGACCTGCGCTTTTTGCGGGCCGGCCGTGCTGCCTTTGAGCGCTACTTGTTGTGCGTGAATCCCAATGGCGACCCCGGCTACCAGTCCTTCAGCAACTTCGGGTGGTTGGATCCGGAGTTCTCCGCCTGGGAACAGGAATTCAAGGACGTCTACACCGAGCCGTTCACCATCACCAGCCAGACGCCCGACCCCGATCCTGCCAACTATCAGCCCAAGTGAATTCGGTATGCGACACCTGTGATAATTTGCCCCCGGCCTGTGATTGACGTCACAGGCCGATATTTTGCAGCACCCGCTCGTATTGCAGCAACAGCGTGTTGTTGCTTACTTCGTTGCGCCCCTCGTTGCGAAACACGTACTGCAGCCGCCACTGCCGCTTGTGGCCGTCAACGTGATAATTGGCTCCAATGGTTACCCAGTCGCAATCAAGCTGGTCGGCCACTGCCGTGTTGGGGTCAAAGCGGTCGTAGCCGGCAACAAGCTCCAACTTGTCGCTGTTGCCGTGCAATGGTACATAGTGCCCGACGTGCAGGTACCACCCCTTGGCCCTCACCGCCGGCGCCGATCCCGAAACCTTCTTGGAGATGTACCCGGCCCACACCGAGGTGCCGTCGCTGCGCAGCAGCGCGTCTATGCCCCACGCCTCCTCGTCCGCCCTCTGCGCACTGTATAGGGCTTGCAGGCAGTAGGGATCGCCGTTCTTTTTGCAGAACTTTTGATAGTTGCTGCGCGCGGCATTATTCTTGTGCATCCAGTTTATGCCGATGTTCAGGTTCGGGGCCGCAAGCCATTCAGCCCGCACCACCGGCATTATGCTTCCCCCTGTATCAAGTTCGTTCTTGCCGTTCCCCAAAAACAGGCCGGCATACCAGCCCAATCGCTTTGTGCACCTGTTGTTGTACAGCAACACCCCGATCTGGCGGTCAGGTGCCAGCAGCTTGGCGGCCCGCGGCCGTTCCGCCAGCACCAGTTCCGTGTCGCTTGTCAGCATTTCGCGGTCAAACGGGGTTTTCATTTCTCCAACCGTCAGCTTGGCAAACTCCCAGCCCGCGTAGGTGAGGTAGATGTCACGCCACTCCAAGTCAGTAGCTCCCCAGTCGCGCCGCACCTGCACGAAGTACGAAAGCCTCTCGCTGCCCTGCCCCCTGTACGACAGCCTCAACCGCCGCGTGTTGTAGTCATCGCTCGCGCTGCGGTCGTCCCGCACCAGCCACGTCGGCTGCTTGGCCGCATCGCTTTGCGTTATCGAGTACCGGCCTTGCAGTCGCAGCTTGAAGCCGAGTTTCGATGGCTTGCCCGGTTTCTCTTTGACCGGAGATTTCCAGTACTCGCCCGGCGCAGGGCTCGACGCCGCCCCCGCTCCCCAGGCACTTGACAGCACCATCAAAAACATAGCACCCGCCCACACTGCCGAAGATTTCATCGCAGCTCGCCTCTTCAACTTGTTAGTCTTTTCTCTCTCAACCTGTCACCATATTATGAGCCGCTGCGAACACTTCGGGTAAGTTTTTGGGAATTTTGTGTGAACTGCATCAAGCTGTCTCCCCCCGGCCGCCGGGCAGCACCACTGCCTTCTGGAGCACACCTGGCAACCCTCGGCTAATGCGTGCAGGAAAGCTCTTCAGCACGCCGCGCGAGACCCCGCCGCCACGCTGTCAATCGCCTCGCGCAGTTGCTCAACCGTTATGGGCTTGGACAACACCAGGTCCAGTGCCGGGTTCTCCCTGACCGCTGTCAAGTTGTCTCCCCATCCGGTGAGCAGAATGACCGGCAGGTCCCCATACTGCGACCTGAGAATCTGGGCGAGCTGAACCCCGGTCATTCCGGGCATCCCCAGGTCGGTAATCACCAGGTCAAACTGCTCCCGCTCGGCCAATTGCAGGGCCCCGCGCCCGCTGTCGGCGACTGCCGGCCGGTGTCCCAGCAGTTCCAGCACGTCCCGCACGACGGCAAGCACGGCAGGGTCATCATCGGCCACCAGTATCCGAAGTGACTTCGCCTCGTGGGCTACGCCCTCCGCCCTTGGTTTCTGCTGCCGGCGAACCGCCGGTATCCGTGATGCAATCGGCAGCCGCACGATCGCCGTCGTGCCGGCTTTGGGCTTGCTCTCCAACACTACCTCGCCGCCGGCATTGCGTACCACCGCCTGCGCCACGGTCAGCCCCAGGCCGGGACTCTGCGGCCCCTTCGTGGTAAAGAACGGGTCGAACGCCCGCCTGCACACCTCCTCGCTCATCCCCAGGCCGCTGTCGGTAACCGACAGGCAGCATGCCCCCGGCTCGCTCCACGTCTTTATGGTCAGGTCGCCGCCCTCGGGCATCACTTCCACCGCATTTCTTATGAGGCTGACCACTAGGTCCGCTATCTTGGACCGATCCCCGATGCATGGCGGCACCGGCTCCAGCGACTTGTGCACCGCTATGGTGACGCCAACCTGTTCGGGCCCGTCCTTCCATACCGGCTTGGCCAACTGCACGACATCCTCCACCAGGGCGCTTAAGTCCTCGATAATGCCCTGCCGGTCATCCTCGGGACCGTGCGCGTACGTGCCCAGGCGCTGTGCCAGGTCAGCGCCTCGCAGCGCCGCCTCCTCGATCCGCTCCAGTCGCCGCATGTGCTCGGCGCTGCTGCCCTCGGCCAACATGATTTGCGTTTCCCCCAGGATGACTTCCAGCAGGTTGTTGAAATTGTGCGCCACTCCTGCGGCGAGCTTGCCCACTGCCGCCCGCTTTTCGCTTTGAATGAGCTGCTCATTGTATTCAGCCTCGCGCCTGCGCGCCACTTCCGCCTGCAGGCGCAGGGTGAGGATGCGGGCTGCCGTCTGCAGCAGGTGTACCTCGCTGTCATGCCACTGGCGCTCGTCGCTGAACTCCTCCACTCCCACCAGCCCCCAGAATTTGCCATCCACGAACAGCGGCATGGTCAGTGCCGACCTTATGCCCTGCGCTTGCATTCTGCTGCGCAATTTCTCGGGCAGCTCCGGCGGCACCGCGCCCTCCTTCTCTCCGCGTCCGCCGGCAGTCGCCGCCTGCCCCGTTGCGCCGCCGAGGGATATTCTCTCTCCCAGCAGCGACCGCACGCCCTCGTTGCACCACTCGTGCGTGCAGACGATGCCGCCGTTTTCGGCCTCGAACACAAAGACGCGGTCGCTTTGCAACGCCTCCCCGATCTCGGCCAGCGCCGCCTCCACGAATTCACCGCTGTCCTTGCTCGTAACACTCTCCAGGCTTATCCGCGCCACCGCCTGTTCACACCGGCACCGCCGGTCCTCGTCGGTTATATCCCAGCCCACCACCAGCACGTCGTCATCGCCGAAGGCCTCCAGCCGCGTGGCCCTCACCAGCCACTTGTGCCTGTCGCCGGCCTCCACCGCCAGGCTCTGGATGTCGCACGCTCCTAGCTGCAGCAGCATATCGCGTGCCGGCACAGGGCGGGGCAGAGCGGCGCAGTGCGCGGACAGCAGGCCGTTTGCATCCCGGCAACTGCCGAACGCCTTCTTGGCCGCTGCGTTCATGAAACGCACTCGCCGCCGGCCGTCTATGACCATCACTGCAGTGGGAAGGTGTTCGATTATCTCCAAGGCCTGTTGGCATGTGGGGGATGCTTCCGATGCAGACGCGTAGCTTCCACCGCGTTGCACCTTGCCGGAAGCGTGTTCTGGGCGGGAACAGTCGCTGTTGAACATCAATAAGCACCTTGACACTAC
>JALGVG010000061.1 GCA_029819875.1 Candidatus Zipacnadia bacterium
CACGAGATGGTTCATTTGAGGACGGGCGAGATAACGCACCAGCAGGTGAGCGAAGTCTGCGGCGAGTACCGCCGCCGCGCCGCCACCAAAGGGCTTGCCTAGTGCTTGCCGACCAGGCCACTTGCAATGACGCTGCCGGTGCTTGGTGCTGCCGGTTTCCACGAGGCCTAAATATACCCTAACGACGCCAGGTGCTGCTCGACCTGGCCGGCCTCGTCCGGGGCGTAGCCGCTACTTCTTCCCGTTACCGGAAGCTCCCGTTCCACGCTGCTGGGCGGATGCGCCGCCAGGTATTCATCCCTAAAAAGCCCGGTCAGCACCTCGCCGTCCATGTAGCTGGGACGCGGCAGACCACAGGCATACAAAACCGTCGGGGCGATGTCCAGGATGCGGGCGTTTTCGATAACTGCGGATGTCTTCACCCCCGGCCCCGCCGCCACCAGCATACCTTCCAGCCGATGCAGACCCTGGCGTTCCGGCGGCGGAAACAGGCCGCCCTTTTCCGCCTCATCCCGCGGCCCGGCAGTTCGTATGTCGGTCATAATCTCGTATTGCAGTCCATTCGTCATCACCACGAGGTCGGGCGCTGCAGGCAGGTGCGGGCCTGCATACAGGTCCTTGGCGCGCAGCACCTTTTCCACCACCGGCTCCCCTGTCTGCGGATGGACCACCTCCATGAGTTCCTCGGCCAGGCGCCTGCATATCGCCTCGTACTGCTCGCCGCCGGCCACCACCCCCTGTCCCTGGCGGCCGGCGAGGTTGATGGTAATGTTGCCGTAGTCACTCCAGCAATACGCCGTCGTCTGCGGCCAGTTGACGCGGCGGGCGAACTCGCTGTCAATCCACCGCGACTTGATGGCATTCGCCCGCCCCCGCAGCCGCTCCTTGAGCCAGCCGGGTATCGTGCGCCGCAGCACGCCCAGCAGTCGCCCGTACCCGCCACTGGTCGGCTGGGTCCATGACAAGTAGCCGTGGGAGGTCAACCAGGCGTCAATATTGAACCCTCCCTTGCACGGCCCGGCCCCGTGATCCGACATAATGATGACCATCGTTTCCGGCCCGGCGCACTCCTGCACGATGCGACCGATTTCGGCATCGATCCGCTGGTAGGCAAACGCAATGACATCCTCCACTTCGTCATTGCCGCTTCCTTGGCGGCGCGAATGCCAGAAGTTATGCTGAACGTGATCTGCAGAAGAAAACACGGTCCCGAAAACATCCACAGGGTGCTTTCTTAGCAGGTAGCGCGCCACGTTGCCGGTCTGCGCGATCTGCCTGGCCAGTCGTGCGACATCGTAGGGCCGCTGGCGCGGCGGAACCAGCTTGTCGAAGTACGGGCCGCAAGCCGCCACTACCTCCTCGAACAACCCCTTCGGGTAGGCAATGCGCCCGTCGAATACCGGTGCATCCAGGCCGGACAGCATGTAGCCATTGACAGCCCTCGGCGGATAGGTCCACGGAAAGTTGTGCACCCCGACCCGCAGGCCGGCCTCGCTTGCCATCTGCCAGATTGTCGGTGCGCGCACATCTGCTCCGTTGAGGAACCGCACACGATAACTGTCGGGGGAAATCTCCAGGAAGCCGTACGTCCCGTGCTTTCCGGCGTTGCAGCCGGTCATCATCGCCGCCCACGCCACGGGGGTAAGCGGGGGGATGGTGGACAGCAGTACACCCCGCACCCCTTGTTTCATCAGGGCGGCCAGGTTGGGCATCTGCCCGCTTGTCACCAGCGGGTCAATGACATCGAAAGTGCCGCCATCAATACCTATAATCAACACGCGCGGTACCGACATTCGCCCACTTGCTCCCACTATTCAATTGCAGCCACAGGAGCCATGTATCCCGCGACAACTGGGCCTCCTTATTTCGTTGGGCTGTGCCCGCGCTCCTTCGCACTCCTTGAAGGTGCCATCCCGGCGCCGGCGAATGATACGCCCAAAAGCCTGGTATGCCTTCAGCCAGCTTGTCGTCGGTAGTGGGAGGTTCCATGAGCGCCCGCAACAAGATGCTGTGTACGGCCGGTATGGTAGCATTGGCAGCGTTTCTCGTTTTCTCGCCTGCAACCGTTGCCATTTGTCAGCAAGCGCAGGCGACCGCTGCGGCCGAGGACGCCATGCCGTCCGCAACCGCTCCGCCGGCATCAGAGCTTGAACCATCGCCCGGCAGCGAGGGGCCACCGCCCTCCGAGCAACAAACTGAGCCGCCGCTTTTCGGGCAACGAGTATTTGAAACCGCCCAACTGGATTATCAGCCGCCCACCAATCTCCCCCCGCCGGACAACTACCTGCTGGGACCTGGAGACACGCTTGCTGTCCGCGTGTGGGGCAACGGCATCCAGTATCATGACTTGGAGGTGCCGGTCAGTTCGGAGGGTACCATCCCCCTGGCCGTGGTTGGAGACTTCGCAGTCGGCGGCTTGACCCTGGCAGAGGCGCGTGCTTCAATCACTGCCGCGTACCGCAAGTTCTATCCCCGGGCTGAAGTCTCCGTCACGGTCAGCCGGCTGCGCACCATAGAGGTGTTCGTAGTCGGCGATGTTGTACGGCCGGGCCGCTATCTGCTACCGGGCATGGCCACAGTTTTTACCGCCCTGTACGCCGCCGGCGGTCCTGCTGATTCCGGAAGCCTGCGCCGCATCACCATCCAACGTGCGGGCCGACAAGTCGCTGTCGTGGACTTGTACGAGTACCTGCTCGAAGGCAACACGACGGCCGACCAGCCGCTGCAAAGCGGTGACACCGTCTTCGTGCCGGTTATCGGCGATGTTGTGACCATTTCCGGCGAGGTCAAGCGCCCGGGCCGTTACGAATTGTTGCCCGGCACCACCTTGGCCGATGCCTTGGCCATGGCCGGGGGGCTGCGGGCAACAGGCTATGGCCGGCGGGTACAGATTACCCGTGTGCAGGGAAACAGCCAGAGGATCGTGCTCGATGTCGACCTGCTTGGCCAGCCCGGCAAGTGGCGACAGTTTTCCTTGGTGGACGGAGACGAGATCGTGGTGCTGCCGGTGCTAGAGCAGCCTGCCAACACGGTCATCATCGAGGGCGAGGTGGAGCGCCCCGGCCGCTATGAATTGCTCCCCGGCATGACTGTTGCCGAGCTGATTGCGAAGGCTGAAGGCCTTACTGAATCGGCGAGTCGCGGAACGGGGCATGTTTTGCGCAAGTCCCCTGAGGGCCTCCGCGAGATGTTCTCCTTCTCCGTGGCCGCCGCTCTTGGCGGGGACAAAACCCATAACCTGCTGCTTGAACCTGACGACATTGTGCAGGTATACAATGTCAACGAGGTGGCGCCGCCGCCCAAGGTGAGCATAACCGGCGCCGTGGCCCGTCCCGGCGAGTACGACTTCTACCGTGGCATGCGCATCAGCGACCTGGTGGCCGCCGCCGGCGGACCCACCTCCGACGCCTACGGGCGCATCGCCCACTTGCTGCGCCGGACGGCCGCCTTGGAGCCTGAACTGATGACCGTCAACCTCGCCGCGGCCTTGCAGCACGAGCCACACGCTGATATCAAGCTGCAAAGCCAAGACCGCCTGGTGGTCTACACGCGCGCCCAGATGGCGCCCCAGTTGAAAATCAAGGTGTCCGGCGCCGTGGCCAAGCCCGGGGAGTTCGAGTTGGCCGCCAACATGCGGGTAGGCGATGCCCTCAGCCTCGCCGGCGGTCTTCTTCCCGAGGCCGGCGACACAGCCCTGCTTATTCACGGCCATACCGTCGGCTCGGCCCGGATTGAAGAAATCGACATCAGCGCGGTCCCTGCCGGTGGCTCGCCCTCACCCAACGTTGTTTTGCAGGACGGCGATGAGATAGGTGTACTTGCCATCGGTGGGTATGAGCGCCAAGCCCAGGTCGTTTACGTTCGCGGCCAGGTCGCCCGCCCCGGCGCCTACCCCCTTCGCCGCGATTCGGCCGGCGGGCCAATGCGTGTGAGTGAGCTTGTAGCCCTCGCCGGCGGGTTGCTGGAATCTGCCTATCCGCAGGCCGCCACGCTATACCACGCCGCGCAGACGATGCAGGCAGCCGACGAGCGCGCCCAACTGGTCAAGCAGGCACTGCAGGAAGCAGCCAGCGCCGAACCCGCTGCTGGCCGGCCCTCGCCTCCGGCGGCAGGCTCAACCGCCTCAGCCTCCCCTGCCGGCCGCACACCTCCCCCAGCGGATGCCGGCGCAACCGCATACCGCCAGGTCATCAGTTCGGGTACAGGCCGCACGAGGCAGGCAACCCAGCGCCTCGTTCAGGTGCTAGCGGGCGAGGCAGGCGAAGCTTACATCGTTGTTCCTCCACGCGAGTTGACTGCCGTGGAAATATCCTCGGCCATACCGGTTAACCTTGAACAGGCCACCGCGCAGCCGGGCGGTCGGCAGGATGTGCAGCTCACCGCCGGCGATATTCTGTACGTTCCCCGGCGGCCCGGCACCGTAATGGTGGCCGGCGCAGTCGTCTCTCCGGGGCCGCTGCCTTATCGTCGCGGTTGGAAGCTGGCCGACTATCTGGCAGCCTGTGGGGGCAAAACCGCTGACGCCGACCTGCGGCACATCGCCGTGGTCAAGTACAACGGCAGGGCGCAGAACGTCAAGCGCGTGACATCCATTGACCCGGGCGATTACATCATCGTGCCGACCCGTTACTCGGCGCGGAAGGTAGGCGGTCGCGCAGCCTGGGAGCGTGCACTTGACAATCTCGCCCAACTGGCTACCACCCTCTGGTTGTTCCGCCGCTGATTGCTGCAGGGCCGCTGCCGGCGCCTGCTCACAACATGCCCTTGCGCTGTAGCGTGCGGCAATAAAGCTCCTCCACCTGTCGCACGAACTTGTCGGCTCCGAACTGTTTTGCCTTGTGGCGTCCTGCCCTGCCCATGCGCCTTGCCAGCGGCGCGTTATCGGCAAGCTGCAAGATCGCCTCGGCTATTGCACGCGGCCGGCCCGGCGGCACCAGCAGGCCGGTCACACCGTCTTCCACTGCTTCGGCCGTTCCCCCCACCTTCGTGCCGATGCAAGGCAACCCGACCGCTGCAGCCTCCAGGTAGGCCATCCCGAATGCCTCCCAGCGCGACGCAAGGGCGAACAAGTCCCCGGCCTGCAGCAGCCGGGCGACGTCTCGCCGCGCTCCCGTCAGCCGCACCGCCCCCTCCAGGCCGCGGCTCCGCACCTGCTGCCTCACCCGTTTCTGCAGTGGACCTGCTCCCACTATGACAAACCTGATGTCCTGCCGCCTGCGCAGCACAATATCTGCCGCCCGTACCATGTCCAGCGGCGCCTTCTGCGGGGCGAGGCGCATCACCGAAACAACTACGTAGGCATCCGCCGCCAGCCCCAGTTCCCTGCGCAGTGCCGCCCGCATGCCTTCGTCCTCCAGCGGACGGAAAACTTCCAGGTCAATACCGGGCCTGATTATCTGGTACTGATCGGGCTTTCCTACGCCTTCATTCAACCCTTCGCGCTGTATCGCCGCCGACGTGGCAACCAAGACATCGTAGGCCCGGGCCGCCCGCCGCGAAGCCATCTTGTACACCCAAGCCGTTGCAGCCGAGCCGGCCGGATGCCATTCCCAGCCGTGAATGTGTGCGATCCTCACCGCAGCCGGCGCGCTGCCGGCAGCCCAGGCCAGCAGGTGCTTGGTCTTGGAGCCGTGCGTGTGCACGACGTGGGGCCGCAGTCGCCTCAGCAAATCCCCCACCTGCGCAAGCGCTCGCCTGTCCTTGGCCGGCCGCGGCTTCGGGCACAGCGCCGGCAGCACCTCGACGTTGATGCCTTGTCGGCGTGCCTCCTCCAGCAAGCTGCCCTCCGGGCCGGCCTCTCCACCCACTGCCAGCACCACTTCAAAGCGGGCCGGGTCCAGCCGTCGGGCAAGAAGCATCGCCAGCAGCGTCGCCCCTCCCACCGAGTGGCTCGCCACCAACTGCAGCACCCGGATATTCTTGCGCACGCCGTTCACCAGTTCATGCTCCCGTGTCGTCTTTGATTACCTGGAAAGCGGCCCGGCGCCCTGCCTGCCGCGGATTTACGTTCACCCCGTCCTTGGCGGCCGGTGGCCGCCGCAGGTAAGACGCACCGACGCAGAGAAATGGACAGCATCTATCCTTTCCCCATGGAGCTACGGAATGCTTGCTGACAGACTCGTCGAAGCGTTGCAGCACGTCGATCCCCTCTGGGTGGTAGCCCTTCTATCGGCACTTCCCATCTCCGAGGTGCGGGGCGGTATCCCCTATGGCATAGCGGTGCACCTGCCGCTGCGCTCCGTCCTGTGCGTTGCCGTTCTCAGCAACATCATTGCCGTGCTGCCGGTGCTGTGGGGCTTTGACTGGCTGGCTGACCGCTTTGCCGAGAAACCGCTGTTGGGCGGTATCATTCAACACCTCATCAGGCGCGCGCGGTCCAAGCAGCAGATGGTCGAAAAGTACGGAGTGTTCGCGGTCACGCTGTTTGTCGCCGTACCGCTGCCGATAACCGGCGCCTGGACCGGCAGCCTGGTAGCCGCAGTGTTCGGCATGCCGTTCTGGAAGGCGGTCGGCTGCCTGGCGATGGGGGTGTTGATTGCCAGCGCCATAATGACCGGCCTCAGCCTTGCCGGAGTGCAAATCTTCAACGCCGTCCACCTCTCCTGACCGCGCCGTTGCCGTCAATGCGCTTTGCCAGCTTCGCTGCCTGGCGGGCAATGGCCTTTACATCCACGTATCGTCCCGGGCAGGCGGTTGCTGCCAAGTCGCGGTGACCGTACACCTCGTTTACCGTGAAGTGATACTTTTTCATCAGCCTGGCCACCAGTTTTATTGTCGCCTGAAGTTGTGCCCGTGATGGCCGCCTGCGCTCGAAGTTCCCCACCAGGCAAATGCCTATGGTGTTGTTGTGGCCGGCCGTGTGCGCTCCCGGCATCCATTCCGGCCGCCCCTGTTGTATCGTGCCATCCGGCAGCACCACGTAATGGTAACCGATATGGTAGACCCTTTGCCCGCTGCTCATCCCCCACCCCTGGTCGGCATGCCACCGGTCAATGACCTGGGCGTTGACGTGCCGCCCCTTCACGACCTCGTCGGTGGCACTGTGGTGTATGACAATTCCGGCCGGCCGCACCACGCCCAGCCGGTAGTACCAGGCCGGCCCCCAGCGCATCTGCAGCCCGCCCACTGCTATGGTGCCCAGCGCTGCCAGCAGTAAGACCGTGGCCGCAAGTACGCCCGTCTCTCCGCCGGCGGCTGCATTATGCTGCCTGGATTGTCTGTATCTGGCCATTTTTCCACCCGGAAGGTCATCGCGGTATTGGTTCAGAAATAAACTGGCATCGGAGGTGTGCCAATGCAAGCATTTGTGATTGAAGAAGCAAACAAGGCCGGCATCCAGGACGTACCCAGTCCCCTGGATAGTTTGCAGCCGGGCTGGGCCGCTGTCAAGGCCCGCGTATGCGGGATCTGCGGCAGTGACCTGCATGCCTACAAGGGCAGTCAGCCGTTTTTCATCTATCCGGGCATTCCCGGCCACGAGGTGGTGGGCGAAATTGTGGCTATCAATCCCAGCCCCACCGGCCCCGTGAGGCTCAAGAACCGCCCTATCGAGGAAAACCTTGCCGTCGGCGAGCGGGTCGTGCTGGAGCCGTCCGTCCCCTGCGGCAGTTGTCTTCCCTGCCGCACGGGTCGCTACAATTGCTGCGCCAACATGCGGGTGCTGGGTGTGCATCTGCCCGGCGCAATGGCCGAATACTATACCGCGCCCCTGGAATGTCTTCACCGCCTGCCGGAAAGCATGTCCGACGAGCTGGGGGCACTCGTGGAGCCCCTCTCCATCGGCATGCAAATCAACAATCGCGCCCGCACCAGTGCCGACGACACGGTGCTGATCATCGGCGCCGGCACCATCGGCCTGTGCAGCTTGCTTGTGGCGCTGTCGCGGGGTGCGCGGGTGGCGGTCTCCGACCTGGTGGACCGGCGGCTGCAGGTGGCCGCCGATTTCGGCGCTCACCTGACCATCAACCCTGCACGCACTGATATTCAGGCCGCCCTCGACGACTTCACTGGCGGCGACGGGCCTGTTGTGGTCATTGAAGCGGTCGGCTCGACCCGTACTTACCAGGACGCCCTGGAACTGGTCGCCCCCAGCGGCCGCGTTGTCCTGGCGGGACTGGTTGCCGACCAGGTGGAGTTCCCCGGCAGCATCTTCGTCAAGAAGGAACTGGACGTTCTCGGCTCGCGCCTGCACGGAGGCACCATTCCCCAAACCATCCAACTATTGGCCTCCGGAAGCGTGGACCCGCGTCCCCTCATCACCCACCGCACTGACCTGTCGGGTGCCCGGCAGAGTTTTGAACTGATGCATGACCATCCTGATGAGGTTTTGAAAGTCCTGGTCTACATCTAGAGGAACGGGTATGTTCACCATCGTCGACAAGCAACAGCTCAACGACGTCACCTATCTGTTCCGCATCGAAGCGCCCGACATTGCGCGCGCCCACCGGCCCGGGCAGTTCGTCATCGTCCACGCCAACGAGCATTCCGAGCGCATCCCGCTGTCGGTGGCCGACGTGGACCACCAGGCCGGCACCATCAGCATCGTCGTCCAGGTGCTGGGCCATTCCACCCAGGAGCTGTCGATTCTGCAGCCGGGCGAGGCGCTCCGCGACGTCGTGGGACCCTTGGGGCGGCCCACTCATGTCGAAAACTTCGGCCGCGCCGCCTTTGTCGGCGGCGGCGTCGGCTGTGCCGCCGGCTTTCTGATCGCCAAGGCCCTCAAGGACGCCGGCAACCACGTCACCAGCATCATCGGCTTCCGCACCAAGAGCCTTATCATCTTCCAGGACAAGCTCGCCCGCATCAGCGATCGGCTGATCGTCGCTACCGACGATGGTTCCTACGGCAAACCGGGCCTGGTGACCGACGTACTGGCCGAGGTCCTCGACGAGGCTGGCCTGGATTATGTCATCGCCGTAGGCCCGGTCCCGATGATGGCTGCAGTGGCCCGCACCACCGCCCCCTACGGCGTGAAGACCGTTGCCAGCCTCAACCCGATAATGGTTGACGGCACCGGCATGTGCGGCGCCTGCCGCGTCACCGTGGGCGGCCAGACCCGCTTTGCCTGCGTGGACGGCCCGGAGTTCGACGCCCACCAGGTTGATTTTGGGGAGCTTGCTGCGCGCCTGAAGATGTACTCAAACCAGGAGCACCATGCCGCCGAAACCGGCCCTCACGAGTGCAAGCTCGAGTCGGTGATAGACAATCTCAAGCAATCCCGAGTCGAGGTTACACCCGCCCAGCGCACGCGCATCCTCCACCAGAAGATGCCCGAGCAGCCGCCCGAGGTGCGCATCCGTAACTTCGACGAGGTGAATCTCGGCTACTCGCTGCAGCAGGCGATTACCGAGGCCAGCCGCTGCCTGCAGTGCAAGACCGCACCCTGCCGTGCCGCGTGCCCGGTCAACATTGATATTCCCACTTTCATCGCCCTGCTGAGGGAGAAGAAGTTCGACCAGGCCGTCGCCAAGATACTCGAGGACAATGCCTTTCCCGCCATCTGCGGCCGTGTCTGCCCGCAGGAGCGCCAGTGCCAGGCTGCATGTGTGCTGGGCAAGAAGGGCGACCCGGTCGGCATCGGACACCTGGAGCGTTTTCTCGGTGACTGGCTGATGGCCAATGAAGCCGCCGCCCTCCCCGAGGCCCCCCCACCGCGGTCCACCGGCCGCAAGGTCGCCGTCGTCGGCTCCGGCCCCTCCGGTTTGACCGTGGCCGGCGACCTGGCAAGAATGGGCCACCAGGTCACCATCTTTGAAGCACTCCACGCTCCCGGCGGGGTAATGGTCTTCGGCATCCCCCAGTTCCGGCTCCCCAAGGAGATCGTGGCCTTCGAGATAGGCCGCCTGCAGCGGCTGGGGGTGGAGATTCGTACCAATGTCGTCATCGGCAAGACGCTCACCATAGACCAACTTATGAACGAGCTGCACTACGACGCGGTCTTCTTGGGGCTGGGGGCCGGCTCGCCTGTCTTCATGGGCCTGCCGGGCGAGAACCTGCGCGGCATCTGCTCGGCCAACGAGTTCCTTACCCGCGTCAACCTTATGCGCGCCTACCGCGACGACTACGATACGCCCATCCGCAAGGGCCGTCGGGTTGCCGTTATCGGCGGCGGCAATACCGCCATGGATGCCAGCCGCTGTGCCATCCGCTTGGGGGCGGAGGAGGTGATCTTGGTATACCGCCGCTCGCGGGCGGAAATGCCGGCTCGCGTGGAAGAGATACGCCATGCCGAGGAAGAAGGCGTCAACTTCCAGTTCCTCACCAACCCCGTGCGCTTCATCGGGCAGGAGGACGTGCAAGCCATGGAGTGCATCCGCATGGAGCTGGGCGAACCCGGACCCGATGGCCGTCGCCGTCCCCAGCCCATCAGCGGTTCGGAGTTTACCATGGAAGTGGACGAAGTCATCATCGCCATCGGTGCGCGTGTCAGCCCCCTGGCGCCCCTGGCTGCCGGCGGTGCGCGGCTTGACGACCACGGGCGCATCATCACCGACCCGCAGACCCTGGCCACCACCCGCCCAGGCGTCTTTGCCGGCGGCGATGTCATCGGCAGCGAGGAGACCGTGATCGCCGCCATGCGCGACGGACGGAAGGCCGCAAAGGCCATTGACGACTACTTGCGTACCCTTCCTTCCAAGTAACTTACTGCGGATTCCCTACTCTTGACATGAATCTATAAATGTGATAAAAATCCTTTTGCGTAAGCGTTTACGCAAATCTAGCGTGGGCGCTTGTGCAGATTTCCCGTGAGGGGAAAGCGCGTTAATGAGCGTGACACTGCGCCAGATTGCCGAGAAGGCGGCGGTGTCAGTTGCCACCGTCTCACGCGTCCTCAACAACGCCCCTGATGCGCGGGCCAGCGAACAGGTGCGGCGCCGTATACTGCAAATTGCCGAACAACTGGGCTACCAGCCTAATCCCCACGCCCGCGCCCTTACTCGTGGCAAAGCTTCTCTGATTACCCTCGTTGTCCAGCACACCGAGTACCACATCTCTAATGTGAAGTCTTGGAAGCTACAAAAGGTGCTGAGCGAGCTGGGACGTGAAGTGGTTACCACTGACGTTGATTCTCTGCCCGGCGCCCAGCGCACCCTGCAAATGTTGCTGGCCAACGCTCCTGAGGCCGTGGTGTTCTTGCACACTCAGTGGAGCAGCGAGCGCCTCGCCACCTTGTGCGAGGGCCTGCATGCTGAGGGCATCTACTCGTTGATAGTTGACTACGAAAACCCCCTACCCGCCGATATTCCGGCTGATGCAGTGCTGATTGACCGCGCCTACGGCGCCTACCTGGCGGTATCTCACCTCATCGCCATGGGGCATCGCCACATCGCCCTGCTGGCCGACAAGGCCGCCCGGGGCCGAGTCGAAGGCTACCAGAGGGCACTGCAGGAGCACCACATCACAGAGCAGTTCGTCGCACACTTCCGCGCTCCGGCACCTGTATCGTCCTCAACAGAGTACGTGGTTCAACGCCTGTTCTCAAACAATCCTCACCTGACCGCCCTTTTCTGTAATTCCGACCTCGTCGCGCTGTTGGCCATGAGTGTGTTGCAGCGGATGGGCCTGCGCGTCCCCCACGACGTGGCAGTGGTGGGCTTTGACAATGACCCGTGGACACCTTATTTGCCCGTCCCCCTGACCACCGTGGCTCAACCGGTGGACGAGATGTGCCAGCAGGCAGCGGACTTGCTGGCCTCCCGGTTGGATGGCACAGACATGAAATGGCAGCGGCTGATTGTCAAACCATCGCTTGTTGTACGCCAGTCCAGCCAACAACCACAATACGTACCAACGAAGGGAGGCGATAATGCAGGTCAAGTCGACATTGCTGTGGTCCCTTAAATACCTTTGTTAGGAAGAATAAGACAAGGAGGAGAGATACATGCGTAAGGGCTTTACCCTAATCGAGCTGCTAGTGGTCATCGCGATTATCGCGATCCTGGCAGCAATCTTGTTCCCCGTCTTTGCCAAGGCGCGGGAGAAGGCCCGCCAGACTTCCTGTCTATCCAACCTGAAGCAACTGGGCCTTGCCACCATGATGTACACGCAGGACTGGGACGAGACATACCCGACGCGCTGGTGGTGCTGCTGCTACTGCTACACTGATCCCACCACGCCCCATGATCCTCTGCCTTGGCCGTGGGTCCTGCACCCGTACATCAACAACTACCAGATCTACATCTGCCCCTCCGAGGGCGGTCACGACTGGTATGGTAACGGTGGCTGCTGTTCGGAAAGAACCCCCGGCTACTTCGGGGCACCCGCGGCTGGCGATGCCCAGCCCTGTCCGACCAAGATAAGCTACGGGATGAACGACCGGCTCAACTTCAACGTCACCCTGGGCGACGTCCGCAATGCCGCGGAGACGTACATGTTCATGGAAACCAGCGATGCGCAGCCGCGGTGCTTCGCTAGCGATCCTTGGCAGAGCTGCGGCGGCTTGACCGGTTGCCCG
>JALGVG010000229.1 GCA_029819875.1 Candidatus Zipacnadia bacterium
CTCCGTTGGGGAGAATCGTAGTGTACCAGGGGCCCTGTGTTGCGCTTGATCGCTTAGCCACCACTCCCCGCGCTTCTCGAATGCTTCCACCAGCGAATTCCTCCCTAATGGCATTCAGTCACTTCGTGCCCCTAGTAGTCTGATTGCTGCACGCTACTGTCTTTGGTTGCCGCCAAATGTAGTAGCCGAATGCATCGCAGCTGTATTTTGCAGCTTTTTCGCTTGTTTTTGAAGTCTTTGGGGAAAGGGGTGCGGGGGAAACGACTTTTCTTCAGAAAAGGGTTTCCCCCGCCTGACCTTTTACATTCCCCTCAAAAATGTCACCAACACCTGCACGGCCTTCAGTATATCGGCCAGCACTATGTGCTCGTGGTCGCTATGGGCGACACCCAGGTTGCCCGGGCCCCACCATACCGTGGGAATGCCGAGCTGGTTGGTGTACCACCAGGCATCGGAGGAGGCCGTCATCGCCGCTACGGGGCTGTCAATCCCGCAGGCGTTGTTGGCTGCCACCATGCGCTTGACCAGCTCGTGGTCCGGCGGGATGACGCTGGCATCGTGGCGGTAGGTGAACTCGATGTCATAGTGGGTGGCCAGCCACTGGTCGCCGCAGGCGCGGATGGCCTCGTGAAGCTCATCCATCACCTGCTCCTTGGTGCGGTCGGGCAGTACGCCGATAAGCCCCTTGAAGACGGCCGTCTGCGGCACCTGGGCCGGCCAGTCGCCGCTCTCAAGCTGGCCAATAGTAAGCGGAGCGGGATTGTCGTAGACATCGAACAGCGGGTACTTGCCGCGCGATTCGGCGATCATCCGCGCGTGGTATTTTTTGAAAGCCTCGATGGCCTCGATGGCCTTGTACAGGGCGCTGACCACCCCGCCCTGGGCGCCGCTGTGGCCGGCCTGGCCGTACGTGCTGACTTCGAACCACACCGCGCCGCGGATCTGGGGATAGATGGTGAAGTTGCTCGGCTCCATGTTGACGGCGAAATCGCCGCTCGGCTTGGTGCGCACCGCCGCCACCGTGCCGTTGCCACCGACTTCCTCCTCGATGACGAAGTGTATTTCGATGTCGCCGGGCAGTTCGATATCCAGGTCAGCCAGCAGTTGCAGGAGGGTTACAAGGGTTACTATCTGCCCCTTGGCGTCGCAGGTGCCGCGGCCGTAAATCACTCCGTCTTCCTCGTAGGGGTCAAAGGGCCGTTGGTGCTGCCGGCTGGGCGGGACGACGTCCATGTGGGTATTGAACAGCACCTTCCTGCCCGTTCCCCGGCCGCGCTTGATGACATGGACGTTGGGCCGATCGCCGTACTGAAGCCCCTTTACGGGGAACGAGTAATCCGGGTCGTTCTTTATCTCCTCGGTGATCGGTTGGGCTTCGACTACGTCCGCGAGGCCGGCAAGCCTCGCCAGCAGGTAGTCGGCGACGGGACGTTCGTTGCCCGCCATGCTGGGAATCCGGACCAGGTCGCAGAGCAGGTCGGTGACGGCGCTCGTCTGTTGCTGAAGGTAAGATTCTACGTCAGTCATTGCAGGCTCCTTGTAGTGAATACTGTGCAGCTTTTATTCCCTGCCGGCCGTGTTGCTACCTCCTGGGGCGCCGGCGTGTCTGCCGGTGGCGGCTGGCAGCCATTTATGCTATCATTGTGCGGCTATCTGTCGCAAGTAGAACCGACGCGAGGTGTAAAGCCATGCCCGACATGCTGGTTAAACTCTACGAGCTTCCTGCACTGCAGCCGGTACTGGACGAGCTGGCGGCGGCCGGTATCGTCATCCGGCGCGCGTATCCGTACGAGTTGACCGCGCTGCGCAGGTTCATAACCGAAAACTTCTCGCAGGGGTGGGCCGACGAGGCAAGCGTGGGCTTCGCCAGGCAGCCCATCAGTGTTTTCGTGGCGCAGGAGGGTAAGCGCTGCATAGGGTTTGCCGCCTACGAATGCACGACACGCAACTACTTCGGTCCCGAAGGGGTACTGGAGCAGTACCGGGGACGCGGAGTGGGCAAGGGCTTGTTGCTGGCCTGCTTGCACGCCATGCACCAGATGGGGTATGCCTATGCCATCATCGGCGCCGCCGGGCCGGTTGATTTTTATGCCAAGTGCTGCGGCGCCACCGTCATCGAGGGCAGCAGCCCGGGCTTTTACCGGTATTCCAGTATCGAGTAGCCGCCGGTCGGCGCGCGCCGCTTAGCCGGCGGCTTGGCGTATGGCTCGTGCGATGGCCCGCAGGCTGCGGTCGCCCACCTGCGCCGGTATATCCTCCATTACACCCAGCAGGAAGCGGTGGCCGGGTGCGGCCTGGGCTATTAGCTCGCGGGTCAGCGCCTCGATCTCGTCCTCGGAAGCCAGGTGCATGGAGGAGGGGAAGTTTGCCCATATCACCTTGTCAGGCCATATCCGCAGGGCTTCCGCTACCGTTACGTCGCCGTCGGGCGGGGGGTTGTAGGCCTCGACCACGTCAATGGGTGTGCGGGCAATGAGGCCGGCAATGTCGCGCAACAGCCCGTCGAGGTGGCAACAGAGCTTCTTGCCGGCCGGGTGCAATACGGCGGCTGCCTGTTCATAATACGGCAGCAGGTACTCTTCAAACCAGCGCCGGCCGGTAATGCAGGACGTGATGTTGTCAGGGCACCACAACAGCGTAATCGGTAA
>JALGVG010000230.1 GCA_029819875.1 Candidatus Zipacnadia bacterium
GCTGTGGGCAAGCGACGTGAGCGAGCCATTGAGTTCCTCGCTGAGCACACGCAAGCCCAGGTGGCGCTGCTGGACGATGGTTTCCAGTACTTCCGGCTTCACAAGCTCGCCGATATCGTCCTGCTGGACGCACTGGTTGAACCAAGCGGCCAACGATTGTTTCCCGCCGGGTGGTTGCGCGAGCCGCCCTCGCACCTGCAGCGGGCAACCCAGGTCTGGCTCACCCATTGCGACCAGGTATCAGAGCGGCAACTGTCTCGCATCCGGGAGTTTGCAGCGCGCTGGGCGCCTGGTGCACCCGTGGTGATTACTCGCCACCGGCCTGCAGGTCTCAGGCGGCTGGACGGTGAGCCGCTAACAGAGTATGATTTGCTGTCAGCCGAACGGCCGGTCGTAGCACTGTCCGGGCTGGGAAATCCACGCTCATTCGAGGCCAGCGTTGCCGGCCTGGGGGTGGAGCGCGTCATTCCCTGCCGCTTTGCCGACCACCGGTTTCTTACGGCTGATGACATGGCCCTGGCTGCGCAGACAGCCAGGCGCCATCAAGCGCGGTGGATTGTGACCACGGAAAAGGATGCCGTCCGCATCTGCCATGTTCCCGCGGATGTCGAGATAGCGGTGCTCGATTGCCGGCTGGATATTCTCGCCGGCCACGAGCATATCGCTGAACTGATCGCACACATCAAGGAGTTCGTCGCCCGTGAGCACAGCACGCAAGAGCCGCCTGCGCAGGCGCCTTGAACAGAACCTGGTACGCATGCTTTCGGCCCTCACCAGCCTCCTGGCGCGATGGCTGCCGCTGTCGATCTTGCGCCGATTTGGGTCGTTGGTCGGCTGGCTGATTTATCACCTTGTGCCCTCCCGCCAGCGGCTCGCCGACCGCAACCTGGCAGCAGTCTTCGGTGAGCAATTGGCGCCCGCCCAGCGCCGGGCCATCCGCCGCCGGGTCACCGTCGGCTTGTGCAAGACCATGCTCGAGCTGCTGAAGATGCCACACCTTTCAGATGAAGAATTGCGTGAACTGGTGACACTGGAAGGCGAACAGTACATTCAGCAGGCCCTTGACGCAGGCCGCGGCGCCATCCTGCTGAGTGCTCACTTCGGCAGTTGGGAACTGTTCGGCGCCCGCCTGGCCGTGGCCGGTTTCCCCATCAGTGTCGTGGCGCGCGACGCCAACGACCCGTTGACCGCCTCCTTAATAAATCACGCCCGCCACAGCAAGGGGGTGACCGTGCTGGGCCGCGAGGATATCTGGGCCATGCTCAAGGCGCTGCGGGCCAACCAGTGCGTCGCGATACTTCTCGACCAGCACGCCGCCAGGGGCGGGATCTGGGTGGATTTCCTCGGCCGCCCCGCCTGTACCGCGCAAGGCCCCGCCCGCCTGGCCCAGCGCACCGGCTGTGCCGTGTTGCCCGGCTTTTCGTTCCGCCTCGACGACGACCGCATCGTGTGCCACGTCCTGCCGCCGCTGCAACTGGTCTCCACGGGCGACGATGACTACGATGTCCATGCCAATACCCAGTTGTTTGCCAACGTCATCGCCGAGCAGATCCGCCGGCACCCCGAGCAGTGGCTGTGGCTGCACAACCGCTGGCGGCAGCCGCCGGAAGGCTGGCGCCCGCACCAGCAGCCGTTGCAGCCCGGCGCCGAGGAGGAAAAGTGAGCCGAGCCACGAATAGTAGATAAATTCACAACCGGGTTGGACGGGCAATTTTTTCTTTTGCGGTGGGAGCAAGACCGCGCGTCATCTGTTATATCGAGGAGGAAGCTTCCATGCGCCGGATGCGCCAAAGCTTCGATGAACAACTGGCGTTGCTCAATGAGCGGCTCGCTGAGATGGGGGCATTCGTCGGCCAGATGCTCGGTGATTCGGTGCAGGCGCTGCAGCAGCAGGACGTGGAACTGGCCAACCAGGTCATCGCCCGCGACGACGTGGCCGACGAAATGGACCTGAGCATCGAGCAGATGTGTATGCGCCTGTTGGCCCTCCAGCAGCCGATGTCGAAGGACCTGCGTATCATCGGCACGGCCCTGAAGGTCATCGCCGACCTTGAGCGCATCGGCGACTACTCCGTGGACATCGCCCGCACGGCCAGGGTCTTGGCGGACCAGACCCTGTTCAAGGAATTGGTCGACATCCCCAAGATGGCACGGATAGTCCAGCGCATGGTTGACAAGGCCATGGAGGCTTTCCGCACCTTTGACTTCGACACGATACAACAGGTGGTCGACGACGACGAGGCGGTAGACCAGATGTGGTACGCATTGCTCAACGAACTGATACAAGCAATGCAACAACGCAGCGAGATAGTGTACCAGGCTGTCTACCTGCTGCTGGTGGCCCGGTACCTGGAGCGCACCGCCGACCATGCCGTCAACGTGGCCGAGCGGGTAGCGTACGTGATAACAGGCGAACTGCAGACGCTGGCCCCAAGCCACGGGGCGACATAACCGGGGCGGATGGCGGTCACTTACCGGCACGGCCGAAGCAGGCGCGGTGTACCGCCTCGATGAACCGCTCGGGGGCGTTGGGATAGGCTACATATAAATCCGGGAACTTGGGGCGCAGGGACTCGGCGATCTGAGCGGCCAGGCGTGCCCGAGTAGGCGCATCAAGTTCCCCGCGGCGCTCG
>JALGVG010000062.1 GCA_029819875.1 Candidatus Zipacnadia bacterium
CTTGCGTGCTGCCGGCTACACCACGGGCCTGTATACCTCCCCCCACCTGATTGATCGCCGCGAGCGCATTCGCATCAACGGAGAGCCGCTGGAAGAGGACGTCTTCACTCAGATAGTGCGCACTATCCAGCCGGTTGCCGATGAGCTTACCGACAGCCGACAGTTCACGACGCCGACGTTCTTTGAAATCTACACCGCCATGGGATTGCTGGCGTTCGCGCAGGCGAAAGTGGATGTCGCTATTGTCGAGGTCGGGTTGGGTGGACGGCTGGATGCCACGAACATAATCAAGCCGCAGCTTGCGGTCATTACAACCATCGGCCTTGACCATACCCGCATTCTGGGTGATACGCTCGCCGCCATCGCGGGCGAAAAGGCCGGCATCATCAAGCCGCATGTGCCAGTCGTCTGCGCGCCCCAGCAGGCGGAGGCCGCCGCCGTCATCCAGCAGCGGGCCGCAGAGCTGCAGGCCCCCTTCATTCCCGTTGTCCGCCTGCCGCACATCGAGATGGCCGGCCCGGCCCCCGTGCCACCGCCGGAGGCGCCGTTTTGTCCTCCGGTCCAGCACCTGGTACTGCGCGGCGGCAACGGGCAGCTCCACGTCCATACCCCGCTGGTCGGCCGGCACCAGGCGGTAAATGCGGCCACTGCCCACGAGGTGGTTCTGCAACTGCGCCGCCAGGGTTGGCACATCACGGATGGTGACATCGAGCGCGGCCTGGCGAATGTGCGTTGGCCGGGGCGTTTCGACGTGCGCGAGGCCAGACCGTGGCTGGTGTTGGACTGTGCGCACAATGAGCCCTCGGCGGCAGCGTTGGCCGCGGCACTGCCTGAGCACCTGCAGTTCGACCGCCTGGTGCTCGTTATGGGAGTATCGCGTGACAAGAACGTGGAGGCCATGGCTCGCTGGTTCGCTCCCCTCGCCGGTCACGTCATCCTCACCGAGGCGCGCTTGCATCGTGCAATGCCTGTTGCCGACCTCGCCCAGCGCACTGAGGGCATCTGGCAAGTCAAGCCCGAGTGCATTGTGCACGTCAGGGCGGCCCTCGATCGGGCGCGGCGGGTCGCCGGCCCGCGCGACTGCATTTGTATCACAGGCTCGTTTTTCGTGGTCGGCGAGGCCATGGCATACCTCCAGGGGCTGCCTGAAGAATACCGCTGACGATGAATTCGCCATGCCCAAGGCAAATCAAATGGATGAAAGTAAAATCGCCGTGGCGCTGGTGAGCCTCGGTTGCCCCAAGAACGAGGTGGATGCCGAGACGATGCTGGGCTACCTGGAGGCGGCCGGCTGCCGGATCGTGGAGGATATCGAGGCTGCCGAGGTGGTTATCGTCAACACCTGCGCGTTCATCCAGCCGGCAGTTGAGGAGGCGATCGAGGCGCTGCTGGACATCGCCGCGCTCAAGGAGGAAGGCACCATCAAGGGCATCGTGTGCAGCGGCTGCCTGACGCAGCGCTACGGCAAGCAGCTTCTGGACGAGCTGCCGGAGGTGAACGTATTCCTCAACCCCGGGGCAATCGAGCGCGTCGCCGAAGCCGTGCGCCTGGCGGCAGAGGGGCGGCGGGGAATAATCAGTGCCCCCCTCACGTACTTGCAGACTGCCGACGCCCCGCGCTGGCGGGCGGGCAGCGAGTGGCTGGCATATCTTAAGATCGCCGAGGGGTGCAATAACCGTTGCACATTTTGCACCGTGCCGAGCCTGCGCGGCCGCTATCGCAGTCGCCCGGCCGATGACATAAGGCGCGAGTTCGACAGGCTCGCCGGCGAAGGGGTCAAGGAAATCTGCCTTGTGGCCCAGGACACGACCCGCTACGGCACCGACTTGTCACCGGCCACCGATCTTGCGGCCTTGTTGCGGCTGCTGGATGACAGCGACTTCGATGGCTGGGTGCGGCTGTTATACCTGCATCCGGATAGCATCACCGAGGAGTTGATACAGACAATAGCGCAGTCCTCGTCGGTGATTCCCTACTTTGATATTCCCCTCCAGCACGTGGTCCCGCGGATTCTCAAGCGCATGGGGCGCCGGGGTGGAGCCGAACAGTACGCAGCCCTGCTGGCGAGTATCCGCCGCGCCGTGCCGCGCGCCGCCTTGCGTACCACGTTCATCGTGGGCTTCCCTGGAGAGACGGAGGCAGACTTCGAGGCTTTGCTTGCTTTCGTTGAGGAAGCACGCTTTGACAGGCTCAGCGCCTTTTCCTATTGGCCGGAGGAGGGAACTGCCGCCGCGCGCTTGCCCCAGCGGGTGCCCGGGGAGGTGGCAAATGAGCGGCTGGAGGCCTTGATGCAACTGCAGGAACAGGTATCCCTGGAAATCAACCGCTCATACGTCGGCGCCCGGTTGCAAGTACTTATCGAACGCCAAGAGCGGGATTACAATGTCAGCATCGGCCGCAGTTTCCGTGACGCCCCGGAGATTGACGGCGAGGTGAAGGTGGAGGGGATGCACCCGGTAGGGCAATTCGTCAGCGCCGTCGTCACGCAAGCGGAGGTTCATGACCTGCAGGCCAAGATAATAAGGCACTAAGGTAACGAGGATATGACTGGCGGGCGGGGAATAGGGGGCTACCGAGATGTACAATGCCGTTTCAAGTCAAGGGAGGATGCAAGATGGCCAAGAGCGGCGAGAACGAACTCGGCCCCCCGGTGCCTCGATGGCTGACCACGGCGGAGACTTACGGCAAGGGAGCTGCAGCATGGCGGCACATCAAGGCCAACAAGTGGCGCTTTGTCACTCATGTCCCCCACAGCAAGGAATACCTGATGGCTCTACGTTCCAACGGGATACGCGGCTTTCCGTACATGACCTTCTACCAGACATGGATCGGGCAGCCTTACCAGGGCGTGCGCCTCTCGGAACACACCGACTGGATCGAGATTGACAAGCATGGTCACTGGAAGCGAACCGGCTTTTGGGAGTCGGAGGATTCCAAGAACATGTACTGCACGTGCTACAACACGAAGGGGTGGCGCAATGCCGTCTTGGAATACCTCGAGTACCTGATGGACCTGGGAGCCGGCGGCATTTTTCTGGACAACGTGCATACTAGCCCCTCCAAGTGCTATGGTGAAGAATACGGCGCACACAAACACCTCTACCCCACGGAGCTGGAGGCGTTTGCGACGCTGCTCAAAGAAGCGCAGGCCCTCATCCGCCGCAAGGACCCCGAAGGCGCGCTGCTAATCAACTCCGCCGATCCGGTGCACCTGCCCGAGGCCTACTGGCCGTGGATAGACTGCGAGATGTCGGAAAGCTATATCTGCACGTGGGTCAGCACCGAGCGGTGGGGTGACTGGGCGACGCAGTGGAACGGGATGGACCGCAAGCTCGCCAAGTGGGTGCGGGCGGGCAAGCAGGTATGTTGCCTCAGCTACGTGGGCCATACCAAGAACAAGTTGAAGGATGATTGCTATTTCTGTTACGCCTCCGCGCGCCTGATGAACTTTATCTGGCAGGCAGGCAATGACGAGGTGTACGAAGACCCGGAATGCAACATTCTCTACCAGATAGAGACCGGCCAGCCGGCGACACGCGAGCGCGTCACCGAGGAGGGGTTGCATTACCGCATATTCGCCAACGGGATGGTGGTGGTGAACCCCACGGACAAGGCCGCGACGCTGGAGGTGGAGTACGCATGGCCCACCTCGCTGGTTCATGACCTGTACAGGAACGCGGATGTGAAGATAAAGTGGGGGAAGGGCAAGAAGGGAACCGTGAAGCTGCGCATACCCAAGCAGTCGGGTCGCGTCTACCTGTTCGAGCCGCAGCGGACGGATTCGGGCCTGGAGAAGACAAAGTACGAATTGACTATCGAGACGCGTCCGCCGCTGGGTAAAACGCGCTTCATGGTGGACAACATCCCCTTGTGGACCCATTCGGGGCGCTGGACGACCGAGTACGTGATGGGAGCCAACTACGGCAAGTGTTACATAAACTTTGACAAGCCGGGCACCCATCGCATTGAGGTGCTGGATGTTGAGAAGAAGGCGCTGCTGGTGGCCGGCAGCTACGGGGATGCGTACCGCGTGGACCAGAAGGCCGAGGAGGATGCGGCCAAGCTAGCTGCTGGCGAGTCGCCGCGGCTGGGCAGGATGATGGATCCCTCCAATCCCACCCGCTTCTTGGAGGGTGAGGGATACAAGTTCGTGGGCTGGGAAGGGGCCGCCAAGAGCAAGGAGCCGGTCATTGAACTGCGCATCAGCAAGCCGACCACTCTTGTGGCCCGGTACAAGAAAATGTAGGCCCAAGCCACCCTCGCACCTGCAGTGGGCAAGCCGGACGGGTACCCTTCTTGGGGTACCCGTCGTGGTTGTGCGGGGCACGTTCAAGCCCTTGGCGGTTACTCAAGCGGCAGCCCGCGTTGCCGACATAACCGGCAGAACATTCAGCGGCGGAGGGCATCATCCATGTTCAGACGAGCATACGTGACAGTGCCGGCCGTGTTGCTGGCGGCCGTGACAGCCGCAAGCCCGCTGTGGGGAGAAGGGTTGTCGCTGAGCATCTCCACGGCCCGGCTGGCCCGCACCTTCTATCCGGGGGATACTATCGCCCTCAACGTCACCTCGCAGGGGCCTGTGCAGACGGTCCACTGCCTGGTGCGCGATTTCGAGGGCAGGGTGGTGTGGGAAAACAGCCTGAAAATGGGCGGCGGGGCCTCGTTGGTGATTGCGCCGGCAGCGGACCTGCCTTATGGCATCTATTACCTGACTTTCACCTGTGACGACGGGCAGCAGGTCGAGGATGCTTTTTGCCTGATCCCACGTCCGGATGCGACGCTGGACATGGACCGGCTATTCGGCTGGCACTACGGCGGTGACGACGAAGCCGTGTGGCGGCTGCTGGCCCAGGTGGGATGCCGCTTGATTCGCGGTGACATCAGTTGGGTGGACATCAACCGCCGGGAGGACCAATGGGACCTGGCGAAGGCCCGGCAGCGCGGCGAACTGGCAGCCAAGTACGGGATCCAGTACATCCCCATCATTGGCTACACGCCGGCCTACCAGGGCATCAAGCCGCTCAATGCCTCCGGCCGGTCAGCCATCGCCTCGCATACCTGGGCACCGCGATCTGCCACGCTGTGGCAACATTACGTACACATCACTGCCGAATGCCTCAACAACTATCATACACAGTGGCCGGCACCTGCCGTACTGCCGGACGTTGCCGCCGACGAGGTCGTAACATTGCCCGCCGTGCGTGCATGGGAGATATGGAACGAGGCGGACCAGAACTTCTACTACGGCCCCTGGGGGCGGTACCTGGACTTGCTGCGCATCGCCTACAACGAAATTCATGCTCTCCAGCCCCGCACGCAGGTTATCTACGGCGGCTCGTGCGGCCATTGGACGGAGCTGGGGATGACTTACCACATGGGCGGGCAGTATTACTTTGATCTGCTGAACCTGCATGTCGGCAGCGATTTTGACGATGCACTGGAGCGATACTATTACGGTGCCCCGCAAATCGGCTACGGTTACGGGTTGTACCACGAATCGGCGTTCACCGAATGCTACCTGCACCCCTACGCCGGCATAACGTATGCGGAGTCGCTGCTGCGTAATTACTCAACTCTGAAGAAGTGGGGCACGCGGGAGTTCTGTGCATTCGACGGCGGGCGGATCATCGGCGAACCCGGTGCTGATTCATATGCAATGGCCTGGTGGCGTGGTGGCGAGCTAGTGCCCACTGCCGCTTACGTGGCTCAAGCGGTTGCACGCTGGCTGCTGGCCGACGCCGCGTTCGTGGGCGAGATCGCCCTCGGCGGCGGACGTGCCCATGTCTACATCAGGCGCGGGCGCCCCATGCTGGTAGCCTGGGCCGACAGCGACATAACCGTTCCGGTGAAGCTGTGCCCTTCGGGAACCGCCGAATTGGTCGACTTCCTGGGACGTCGCACGATGCTGCAGGGGAGCAGGACCACGCTGGCGGTCGGCCCACGGGCCATTGCCGTCATCGGGGTAGACGCATCCTACGTGGCTGCAGCACTGCGCAATTACGTGACCTTGCAACTGGATACGCCGGCGGGCTTTGAGACCGACCACGGGTTCGGGTATATCAGCACCTTGCGCAAGGACCTCGCCGACCGCGGCGGGGTCGGGTGGGCGTCGCGGTTCGAGGAGGCCGCCGGCTGGGCGGCAGAGCTTATCTACGAACGCCCCAGCAACACCCCTTTGGCCCTGCGGGTGCTACAGCAGATGGTTCACGGGCAAATGCTGGCTACCCTCGATTGGACAGATCAGGATGCCGCGTTGTGTGAGCGTGCGAACCCTGTGCTGCATCGCCTGAGCAAAATCACCCGGGCCCTGGGGGCCGTGGCCGATGCCTATGCCGCCGGCGTTACAGAGCTGCAAGCCGGCACCAAGCAGGTGGATGCTGTCCGCCGGCAGTTGGAGGAAATTGAAGCCACTGCCCGCCGACTCCATCCGGGCGGCACAGTTCCCCGCGCCCGCGTGCTGCTGGACATGGCCTGGGAGCAGTTAACCGCCGCCGAGCGCAGGCGCGGGCCGGGATCGCTGTTGGCCGCCAAGGGTCTGGCACGCGTCGCCGCCAGGATGTTCACCTTCGATACCGCCGTCAACTACCGGGTCTTTGCCGTGGCTGACTTCCCCTCCGCCACCTATCTCGTCAAGGCCCTGGTGCTTACCCCGGGCTGCGAGCACCCCATCGAGGTCCGCGTGTACAACTACACCGGAGCCGAAGTTGCCGGGACCGTAACCCTGGACGTGCCCGAGACGTGGTCGCTTGCCAATTCGAGTGCCCGTTTCGTGGCTCCGGCCGGCGGTTACAGCGCTCCTGTTGTATTCACGGTGTCGATTCCCGGCGAACCGACGCCGTGGGTCACCAAGACACTGTGGACTCCGGCCGGCAATGTGGACCTCGAGCTGCCCGACCCGCTGGCTGTCAGCAGTTCCGTGCGCCTGGGCGGTATGCTGGACGATGGCCGCGCCCTGCCTACCTTCACCTACACGGTGGGAGTGGGAAAGTGGGAACCGGAGCTGCAGTAGCCGCGCCGCACTCACCCGCATAAAAGGTGGAACCGCGGCCTTTCGCAACGCGTCTATTAGTGGTGAGTTGAACTGAGCGGCAGCCTCACGCATCAGCGGGGGCTGCAACGGCGACTGCGAAGGGAGTGACAGTCGTGCGGGCAACTGCGCCGGCCGTGCTGGCTGTCTGCGTGATGATGGTGGTGGGCGGCTGCAGCGGAACCGAGGTCTTCACCGCCGGGCGCGTGGACGGCTACTTGTACCAGGTTGATGCGGGGCTACCCACCTACGTGCGGCTGACGATGACAAACGGGAGCATTGACCCGGCCGATGTCAAGGCATGGCTGATATACCGCGGCCGAACTGCCGGTTTTCCTGCAGAGGCTGACAATCTGGTGGCTGTGCTCCGTGACCCGGCACCAGGCTTTTATGATGACGATGCCCAGTCCCGCAGCGGCTTGACCAGCTCCTTCACTTTCACGTACCTGGATGCCGGAGGGCAAGCCACTGCCACCGTTGACATAACTTACGACCATCCGCCGCTGGTGGCCGGAGAAACCTACTATTACAAGGTGCGGCGCATCGTAGACCCAAACGTTGTGGTCCCGCCGCCGGCTCAGACGGCTCAGGTGACGACCAGCTTCCAGATTGATCCTGCCGGCGCCCTGGGGGAGGCCAGTCCGGCGGTCGGGCCGATCACCTACCTGCAGCCTCCAGTGCTGCAGGAGCCGGCCGATGGCGTGCAGGCCGCCAGCCCGACCGAGATAGACTTCGTGTGGCAGCCGACAGCAGGAGCCACCGACTACAGGCTGGAAATCAGCACCAGCCGACACAACTGGCAGGTCCTGGAGTATCGAGCTGACGTCCCGTACACTGGCGGCTCACTCATGCGCCACACCTTCCGCACCACCCACCCCCTGCAGGCAGGCCAACCCTACTACTGGCGCGTTGGTGCCAGGGTCGCCGGCCAGCGTGCGCCGCAGTCAGGCTCCAGCCGCGGCTACATCTACAGTGCCGTCCGCAGCTTCCGTGTCCCGCTCAGTCCCCCGTCGCCGCCGAGTTGAGTCGCAGGGACGGTCGCGCATCGGCTGGCAATGACGCTGCCGGCCCTGGCTTGACAGCCCACCGTGTCGCCGGCCGATGGCGTGACTACAACTCGGAAATGGGGTATAATAAGGTGGAGAGTGGGTCGTGCGGCCGCGCCCCGGCCACGCCGGGGTGAGGAAAGTCCGGACTCCACAGGGCAGAGCGCTGGGGAAATCCCAGGCGGGGCGACCCGACGGAAAGTGGAACAGAAACCATACCGCCAGGGGCAGCTACGGCTGCAAGTCCGAAGCCCTCGGCCGCGCCCAAAAGGCAAAGGCTGAGGCTTGCGGATCCTGGTAAGGGTGAAATGGTGGGGTAAGAGCCCACCAGCGTCACGGTGACGTGGCGGCTGTCCAAACCCCGCTCGGAGCAAGCCCGCATAGGAGGGCGTGGGCACCATGAGCCGCAACCCCACAACGTGGCTTGCGGTGCCCGAAGGGTGGCCCGCCCAAGCCCTCGGGTAGGGTGCTTGAGGCCGCTGGTAACAGCGGTCCCAGATAAATGGCCGCAGCCCCTCGGGGCACAGAATCCGGCTTACAGACCCACTCTCCACGATTCTGGGCACTAGTCCACGGATTATTGGCCCACTTTCGGGGGGCTTAAGCCGGACTTACGCTCCGGAATCTTCCCCACGCTGCAGCCTCGAATCATTAGGCCCATCAAGGGCCAAGGGAGCGTGTCTTGCTACGCGGAGAGGAACCCTTGTCAGTGCGTGGTACTACCGAAGAAAAGGCGGAGGATGCCGGCGGTGCTAAGTGCGGAGGAGGGGGGCGAGCGTTGGTGGCAAGCGAGGATCATCCGTGGGCGTAGATGGCTTGCGGAATCGGGCGATTGTGGCGGTTCTGCTATTCTGTGGGCTGTGGCGGGCAGAGGTGGCAGAGCTTGCTACGGGCGACATAGATTTGCGGTCGGGCTGGTTGAAGGTGCGCAATGGGAAGGGAGGCCGACCGCGCTCGGTGCCTCTGGTCAATGACGTAGCTGATGCATAACACCAGGAGTTTGGGTGCAGGTTTTGATGGTTACAGGTGGTATGGGGTCCGGTATGATGATCCTCAGCGGAGGGAGTGGTTCGTCGTTGGTGATGGCACCGAGGGGAACACCGGCCTTCTTGATGTCGGCGAGAAGGCGGTTTACAGCATTGCGCTTGATTCCTGTTTGAGGGGCGAGATGGTGCTCAAGTACGCTCTGGAGCTGCTCGGGGGTGAGGTGAGTGAATAAGACCGGCCGGTGCTGGGCGAGTGCGCGTTTGACGGCGGCGCGGTGAAGAGTGGTTTCATGTCTGAGAAGGCCTTGAGGGGCTTGGCCTTTAGTCTCGACGTGCTTGTCATAGAAGAACTTATATTTGATGGACTTACAGCGGAACTCCACGGTCTGGGTGTTGAACCGGGCGGTGTACGGTGGTCATAGTTTGGGGACGTAATAACGATTCTTGGCGCCCAGGTTCTGGGCACAACTTCTTGCTTTCAGTCAATTCAAGAAACTACTTAGTCGATGCCCTCAGCGCCAACGGCGAGCCACACTTATGGTCGTGCCTGTCGCGAGTGTGTTTGCCGGCCCGTCCACACCCATCGCTGCACGCTGCCTCGTTGCTCACTCGTAAGCGCCGTTCGCGAACTCAACCATCAGTGTGGAGTATGGCTCGAGGGTGATCAGACCCAAATCGGCCAACGGCAAGTGCTTCACTTGCTGCCCGTTGCGGGAGACTCCTACCACGCACCCGGCCTTGGGCTTGTGTCCCATCACGCCGAATGAGTACGGGAACGTCACAGCATGTTCGCTGCAGTTCGCGAAGAAGAACGCCCTTCTGCCGTCGGAGACCTCCCAGGCGCTGTGTGTTACGGCGGAGGGTTCAATACCCGCGGTGGGCTCGAGCCGCAGAGGGTCAGGCCAGAGCATCTCGCCGAAGCTCAGGTAGTCCAGCCCGGGACCGGACTGCATTCTCGTGATCGCTGCCAGCATCCTCAGGTATGGTTCTGCGAGCCGGTCCGGTGTGGGCATGATGTCACTGTTCGGATGCTGTCCCACGTAGGAGAACCACGCCATGTTGCAGTTCGGCACTGCGCCGGCGACGAAGCCTCGCGCCATGGAAGCAAGTTCGTCGGCGCTCTGGGTGAACAACACGTCTGCCAGGTAGGCCCGGGCCAGAGGATGATACACGAATGCAAATGCCGGCACCACGCGAGTGCCAACCCCAGCCGCTGGCCACGTAGTAGAGTGGTTTGCCCGACTCATGTAGGCGTCAAGTTGAGGCAGCAGGACCTCGGCAGGATCTTCAAGGGACGTGCTGAAGTCTTCGTAGTACTGCCTTCCCAACTGGCGCGTTGCACCGATGAAGTCGGCTATCGATTCCCTGATCCACGTGCCGTAGCCAGGTGGGTGGCCGTGGTCAGTGCTGTAGCAGGGAGGGCAGTATCCGCCGTTCATCTGGTCGAACTCACACTGAGCGAAGCCGGCGCTTGCCAGCTCGCGCGCCACGGTCTGCCAGTGGCTGCGCGTGAAGTCATGAGCCGGACACATGTAGGCGTAGTGACCGTCCCAGTGCGTGGTGGGTCCGGCAGTGACAATCCGTCCGTCGCGCCCGACGACACAGACATGCCTGCCGATCTGCTCGAACGCCTCTCTCCCGTCGAAGGCTGGAACGGCGTCAGCTTGCGTCGTGTGAGCTTCCCGCTCGATCATCCACTTGAGGCCCGACACCATAGCTATGACATGGAAACCAGCACGACGCGCCTGGGAGGTGAAAGTCGTGATCGAGTCCCGCGACGGGTAGAAGGGGAAGTAGAATGGAGACGTATAGTACCCCTTGTTCTCCCAGCCCACGGCCAAGAAGGCGATGCTGGAGGCTCCGGTGGCCTGCTGCCATTGGCGGCCAATCTCGTCCCATTCGTCGTATGGCACAACGTGATAGCCAGTCCCCAACGGCCGGACATACGCCCCCAGCACCAGCAGACCTTCGCGCAGCCACTGAGGGATGGCTGATTCTCCGGTCTTGGCCTGTGCCCACCATTGTTCGCGTGCCCACCGCCGATACGACATTGCCGCCGACATCCACGAGGGGCCACACGGTACAAGGCAAACGGGCCCACTGGCAAAGCCCTGGTCTACGACGAAGGGCAGGTGGTGTTGGACCCGCAGGGCAACCGTATCGCTGTCGGCGTCGTACTGCGCGATGAACGACTTGGGGCGGGCCCGCGCGTCTCGACACTGCAGAGACACGCCACCTGCATCATCGTACAATGCCATGAACTGCATCGAGGCGGAGCCCGGGTATGTGCGGTAGTGCCAGGGGGTCGTCACCAGGCCCTCGCGGTCGGCAACATAGCCGTCTCCCCCAGGCATGAACAGATGGATCTTCTCAGGCGCGTTGCCTGGGCTGGCAGTGAGTACCAGGAACGGGAACTCGATGTCCTCGAGGATTCTGCCACTCGCATTATCAACCTCGATAGATCCGACTACGCCCTCACTGTCCGCACAGGCGCGCCAGCGAACGGTGATGCTCAAACCATCCCGCAGCCCGCTGTAGGTCGCGGTCAGCTCCTCGCCATCTCCCGAGGACCCAATATCCACACTCACGCTACTGGCCATGGCCCAGTCGAGCGCCTCGGACTCCCGCGTTCGGGGGTCAGTGAGGGCGCGTACCCAGAAGGGCGGGGAGGTCCGTGCCAGAAGCTCCCGCCCGCCGACGTTAAGCGACACCACTTCGCCAGTTCGCACGTCGAAGCCCATGGAGACGGCGCCGCTTGTGAGTGTGTACACGTCAGCCGCCGGAACGGCGAGCATAACCGGGCCTAGCATCATGCCGGCGGTGAGCAGAACACGTAGCATCGTTGACACGAATGGACCTCTCTGCTGTCTGGGATGTCCCGCATGCTCTGTTGCTAGATTTGACATTGCCTGTTTCCCGCGGCAATCCCTCTTGCTCCAAATGATTCAGATGGGATCCACTATAGACGGATCTGCCAAGACGGAAGCTAGGTTTTTTGTCAGTAGAATTTGGCTTGAAGTTTCTGCCATTAAGCTCGGCCCCGCTAGGCTTTGACAACCAGGCCACACACTCCGCTATGGGTCTTCTGAGAGATAAGTTAACGTCGGACTTCGGCGAGCTCAGTCGAGCCGTGGCTTGCAGCCCTCAATCCCATCTTTGGGAACTCATTTGCCTGGCCAGGGGCACCAGTCCACTGTAACCGCACAACTTCTGCGCCGTCTCAAACTGCATGATGTCGCCAATCTCGGCGACGATCGTCAGCGCCAGCAGCGGGCCAATGCCCGCAACTGTCTGCAACAGCGTGGCC
>JALGVG010000231.1 GCA_029819875.1 Candidatus Zipacnadia bacterium
TGGCCATTTGCTCCGAGGTCACCCGGGGCAGCTTAGGCATGCGCCGATACCTCTTCGCCGACGGTCGCCGTGACCCGGAACAGGAAGCCTTCGGTCAGGTTCTCGCGCTCGAAGCTGAGGATCGGGCCTTCCTCCGGCACAGCTTCGCCATGCTGCAGCAGGCTTTCCAGGTAGCATTCTATGGCTTCCTTTGCCATAATCAGGGCCTCGCCTACCGTGTCACCTTCAGTCAGACAACCTGGAAGCGCCGGCACTAAGACAGTGTAATTTCCCTCCGGTTCCCTTCGCAAGACCACTGTATAAGTGCGCTTCATGACCTTCCCTCCGTTCCACTTCAGCAAGTCAAGAGGCCCCGCCCGTTGCCCGTGCTACAAATCCTGCGGCCCGCAGATTTTGCCCGCCACCGCCGACGCTGCCGTCACCGCCGGGCTGGCCAGGTATACCTCGCTTTGTGGATGCCCCATGCGCCCCACGAAGTTGCGGTTGGTGGTGGCGATGGCCCGCTCGCCGGCCGCCAGCACACCCATGTGCCCACCCAGGCACGGCCCGCAGGTCGGGCAGCTCACCACGCAGCCGGCCTCCAGGAACGTCTCCACGAGTCCTTCGCGTACGGCCTGTAGTTGAATCTCTTGACTGCCGGGTATCACGATGCAGCGCACCCCGGCGGCCACCTTGCGCCCTTTAAGTACCTCGGCCGCCTCCCGCAGGTCCTCCAGGCGCCCGTTGGTGCATGCGCCGATGACAGCCTGGTCAATAACCACCTCTCCGACCTCGCTCAGCCCCCTGGTGTTTTCCGGCAGGTGCGGGAATGCCACTTGCGGCTCGATGTCGCCGGCATCCCACTCGTACACCTGCACGTACCGGGCGTCCGCATCGCTGGTGAACAGCTCAAAGTCGCGTCCCGCGCGCTGCCTTACCCACTGCAGCGTGGTTTCATCAGGGGCGATGATCCCGCTCTTGGCCCCGGCCTCGATGGCCATGTTGCACATGGTAAACCGCCCGGCCATCGGCAGCGCCTCAATGGTCGGGCCGGCGAATTCCATCGCCATGTACCGCGCACCGTCCACCCCGATCCTGCCTATCGTGTACAGGATGAGGTCCTTTGCGCTCACCCACGGCTGCAACTGCCCGCTGAATACGAACTTGATGCTCTCCGGCACGCGGAACCAGCATTCCCCCAGCGCCATCGCCGCGGCCGCGTCCGTGGAGCCGACACCGGTCGAGAACGCTCCCAGCGCCCCGTACGTGCACGTATGCGAATCCGCCCCGATGACCACCTCGCCCGGCAGCACCAGGCCCTTGTCGGGCAGGATAATGTGCTCAATGCCCCCGCCGGCCGCCTCGTAATAGTGCTCCAGGCCCTGCTCGCGCGCAAATTCGCGGCACAGCTTGGTCTGCATCGCCGAATTGATGTCCTTGTTGGGAGTGGAATGGTCGGCCACGATGGCCACCTTCGCCGCATCAAACACCCGCTCGGCCCCCATGTCCCGGAACTCCCTTATCGCTATGGGGGCGGTGATATCGTTGGCCAATACCAAGTCCAGCTTGCAGGTGACGAACTCCCCCGGCCTGACCTCGTCCCTGCCCGCCGCGTGCGCCAAGATCTTCTCGGTGATTGTCATCCTTGCACCTCGTCTGTTACCTGAAAAAACCCTCAATTGCCTGCCATGTTCAACTCCGGCCGCAAGCGGCCGGAACAAACTGCGGCGCGCCCTCCGGCTGCTGTTGCACCAGCGCGGAACACGGCGGCGGCATGGCAGGCGGCTTTTCAATCGTACAACAGCCCACAGCACGCGTCAATAGCCAAGAAAAAAGGGCGCGACCTGCGGGCCGCGCCCTTGCCTGCTGACCGTTCGGTACCTGCCTGCTTCTGTTACTACTACGGGTATGTCGCTCCCGGGCAGGCAAACAGTCGGGGGTCTGCCAGCAGTGCATCTACCTTCATCCACTTGGCGTGGCCGTCCATGAAGCCACAGTTGACCCCGTCGTTGTGCACCGCGGCAAACAAGGTGTTGCGTGCAATCTCCACCGTGCAGCAGAACGGGCAGTTGGGACTGCCGTCCACGAAGCTTGCGCCCTGGGTATCACAGGTAAAGACGAACCGCGAGGGATCCGCTTGCCGGTAGTACCCGTACGTGGACGACCAGTTGTATGACAAGTGGGAGTTTATCCCGTAGCTGCACTCAGAAAACCTGTCGTAGCCCAGGGACTGCGCGATGTTGTTCCAGCCTGCACCGTGCACCGGCAACGGGTGGGAATGTGACGGGCATATCCACATCTGCACGTTCCCCACGTACGTGTCCAGCTCCGTCACCCAGCAGCGGTCGCAGCACGAGTCCGGATTCCAGTACGCCGTGGGACCACAACTGAGTACATCTCCCTCGTCGTAGTCCGACTTGTACATGGCCATGGCCAAGGCAATCTGCTTGACGTTCGACAGACAGGTTGTCTGCCGTGCCTTTTCCCGCGCCTTGGCGAAAACCGGGAAAAGGATGGCGGCCAGGATCGCGATTATCGCGATGACCACCAGCAATTCGATCAACGTAAAGCCCTTTCGCCGAAAACCGGGAAAAGGATGGCGGCCAGGATCGCGATTATCGCGATGACCACCAGCAATTCGATCAACGTAAAGCCCTTTCGCACCATCGTTCACTTCCTTTCCTCTGCCTTCTGTGCTCGAAGCTTACCTATTATGGCCGCACGGCTACTGGCATCTGCACTTTCCCTTGCTTACCGTATCACCTCCTTCACAAGCTGCTGGCCTCCATTACCATGCCGGTTGATTGCCGGACATGCAAGTCGAGTTTGAGCACCACCCGTTCCCACGGCCCCTGCTCGCCCCGCAGCCGCCGATCCAGGATGCGCACCGCCTCGCTGCACATCTCCTCCAGCGGCTGCCTGAGCGCCGTCACC
>JALGVG010000063.1 GCA_029819875.1 Candidatus Zipacnadia bacterium
CCAGCACGCGACCTACGGCGTTCAGCACCTGCATTCGCAACACCGGCGACTGCAGCATGGGCAGGCGCTGGAGCGCCGGGGTCACGATCCGCAGGTCGCCGGTGCGGCTGGCGGCATCCACGAGCGTGGGGAAGGTGTGCTTATCGAACGGTTCCTGCAGGGCCTGGTAGAGCGCCTCGCAAGCCTCCGGTCCTCCGATCTCACCAAGCGCCAGCGCCGCGCTATTGCGCAGGTGCAAGTCGTCGCTGTGCAACCGCTTGATCAGGGGTGCCACCCCCGCTGGCTTGCGCAGCTTGCCCAGTGCTTCGGCAGCCGCCACCCGGATGTCCAGTTCCTCGTCGTCCAGCGCGTCAACCAGCGGCCCAAGCCCCTCGTCAAGACGTGACTCGCCCAGGGCTTCCAGCGCACTCTGGCGCACGGTGGGGCTGCTGTCCTGCAGCCCGCGCAACAGCACGCCTACCGCCAGGGGACTGTGGGAGCGCCCCAGGGCCCGCAAGGTATCGGCGCGCTTTTCGTCCTCCTTGGCCGTAGCATACAGCGCGAAGTTGTACGCCAGGCTGAACAAGTTGCCGCGAAACTGCCCCAGCACGTACATCGGCGAGGCCGCCTCGGTCTCCTCCAACATGTAGGAGAGGACTATCGGCAGCAACATCGTCATCGTCGCGACCGCAAACACCAGTTGCATCCCGCTGAACTGCATGCCCAGTATGGAAAGCTGCCAGGAGCTGAAACTGCTGCGCAAGACGCCTGAAATCAGCGGCCCCAGCGCGGTGCCGATGGTGCTGATAGCGGCCCACAGCACAAAGTATTCCGGCACCTCCCGCCCTTGGGGGACGATCTTGTACAGGAGGCTGGACATTGCCACGAAAATCCCCGCCGAGCACAGCCCGCTGATGACGGAGGCGATCGGTATCATGAGGCTGTAGTTGTGTGAGGTTGTCAGCATCCACATCAACGGCACCGCGGCTGCCGGCACTACCAACAGCTCTATGACCGGTTTGCTCCCGAATCTCTGGGCCAACGAGCCGCTCACCTGGTAGCCGACGATGGTCATCAGCAGCGCTATGTTGGTAAACAGGGCTACCGTCGAATACGAAAGGTGCAGGTAGTTTTCACTGAGCATGTAAACGTTGTAAAAGGCGCTTGCCATCATGGAGGCTGTCAGCCACGCCGCTGCGAACAACATCAGTCGCACGAACGCCCTCTCCCGCAGCGGTCGCAGCAGGTCCCGCAGAGAGTACCCGCCCGGCTCCTCCACGCGCGGGTAGGGCGTCAGCCACGCCACTACATACCCGCCGATGCCTCCCACCCAGCCTATCCCGAACACTACCAGGAAGTTCAACGGGAAGGCCAGGATATCCAGCAGGCGGCTGGCCACGAACAGGTAAACGATACCAACGGCGGAGAGAATGACCATTCGCCGCCCGATATATGCCGAGCGCACTTCTGGAGGGATGATGTTGCTCATCCACGAGTTCCATGCCGGGCTTACTGCATGGCCGAACAAAAACCCCAATACCAATAGGCCGGCGATCCCGTAGAACCGGTAGGGAGGCGGTAGCTTGATACCCGCCAACACCACCAGGCTGACGAATGTTATCTCCCACACGCCCACACCGACCATCATGCGCCGCTTGTCGCGTGCCCGGCGGGTCAGAAAGTAGCTGAGCAGTTGGCTGGCGCCCATCAGCCCGGTCAGAGACACCAGGAAGGCAATCTGCGAATCGCTGAGGCCCACCTTCAGGCAAAAGCCTGAAAGTACGGGCCCGGCGACCGTGCAGTTGGGACCATAGATGGCCCACAGCGCCCCCATGATGACGAAATAGCGCAGCGCACGGGCCACCTGTTGGGGCGATAATCCGAGATGGTATCCCTTTGCCACTTCACAGAAACCTACGTTATTGTGTGAATAGTTCTCGGGGGATATAACATTGCAGCGCAACGAAGTCAAGGATTTTTTTGCCCGCCTCGATCTGCCGGCCAGGAAGATAGGCACGCCCAATATATGAGTATGAAGCCGACGCCCTCGGCGGCGAGTGCTCGCACAGCGCCCCGACAACACATCCGCAACCGGCTTGGATGTACCGCCTGTTGCCGGCCCCGGGGCGTTCAGCGGCTGAAATCCAGCTTGGGTGCTCCCGTCAGCAGCCGATAACCGTCTTCCGTGACTACCAGCAGGTCTTCGATGCGCACGCCGCCCCATCCCTCTATGTAGATGCCCGGCTCGATGGTAATCACCATTCCCGGCTCCAGGACGGCGTCGGAGCGCGCGCTTACCCGCGGCCCTTCGTGGACTTCCAGGCCCACTCCATGCCCCAGGCCGTGACAGAAATAATCACCATAGCCGGCCGCGGCGATCACTTCGCGGGCAATGCGGTCCAGTTCCCTGCATTCAATGGCTGGCCTTACCGCGTCCAGCGCCGCCGCCTGCGCCTGGAAAACCGTTTGATAGATGTTGCGGAAGCGCTCGTCCGGCTCGCCCAGGAACACGGTGCGTGTCATGTCCGAGCAGTAGCCGTTCACCTGGCCTCCGACATCAATTGTCACCATCTGCCCGGCCTGCAGCCGGTTGGGGCCGGGAACAGCATGGGGACAGGCTGCGGACAGGCCGGCGGCTACGATCGTACGGAATGCAATGGCGTCGGCTCCGCCGAGCAAGATGGCGCGCTCCAGCTCAAGTGCCACCTCGCGCTCCGTCGGCCCCGGCTGCAGGCCAGCCACCAGGTCAGCCAACGCCCGATCGACGATCGCCGCTGCCCGCTGTATCTGCACGATCTCCGCTTCATCCTTGGTCAGGCGCAGCTTCTCAACTATGCCCTTGGTGGGAACCAGCTTCTCCTCCCCCAGCTCCCGGCACAGACGCTCGTACTGCGCATGAGTGACTACTTCGCTTTCGAACGCCAGCCGTGCCGACGGGAACCTCTTGACGTACTGGATAGCGCCCCGCAGGTGACCGTCCCGGTGCATGAGCAATTCGCAGTCCGGGCACTGCCGCTGGGCATCAAGCTGGTAGCGTCCGTCGGTGGACAGTGCCGTCTGCTCGCTGGCGGCCACCACCGCCAGGCCCTCACCGGAAAAGCCGGTAAGATACAAGACGTTGGCGGGCTTGCTGACGAGCATGATGTCAGCGCCGGCCGTAGCGAGAGCTTGCAGCACCTTGTTTCTGCGTTCAGGGTGTGTCATCGTTCGTTCCTCGCCGTAAACAGTAGTCAATCGCCCGCACCGCCAGCACGTAGCTGTAGGCCCCGAAGCCCGCTATCTGTCCCACGCATACTGCTGCCGTAAGCGAGCGGGTGCGGAATTCCTCCCGCGATGCGATGTTGCTGAGATGTACCTCCACGGCCGGCAGGCCGACGGCGGCGATTGCGTCCCGCAACGCCACGGAAGTGTGGGTGTAGGCGGCGGGATTGATGATGATGCCATCGGCCCAGTCTGCGGCCTCCTGGATCGCGTCAACGAGCTCTCCCTCGTGGTTGGACTGCACGAAGCGCAGTTCAATACCCAGTTCCTCCGCCTGCTGACGCATCATCTCGTTGATCTTGTCCAGCGTCACGTTGCCGTATACATGCGGCTCCCGCGTACCCAGCAGGTTGAGATTTGGCCCGTGTAGTACCAGCACGTGGGTCATGATTCATTCTCCTTGCGCCCGTGTCGTGAATGCGCCGCGCCGCCGGCATTGCCGGCTGCCAATGCCTTCTTCAGCTTGCGCAACAGTTGCCCGTCCTCTTCCTCCCACCCGCCGGGCCTGGGGGCGGCCGCATCCAGCAATGCGTTGCCCGCCGCCAATCGGCGAGCCAGGTCCGCCCGGCCCAGTGCAGCCCACAAGGCCGCCAGTCGCAGCTTCGTCAACTGGTCACCGGTCCCCTCCAGCAACCTCAGCACTTCGCGGGCCATGCTGCGCGCGCGCATCACGCTTTCCGGGTTCCAGGCTCCCATCAATTTGAGGAGCTTTTCGTTGGTTTTCAACTCAAATAGCTGCCTGGCAAGCTCCCTGGCCGCCAGGCTCAACAGCTCTTCGGCTTCGCTACGGTCACCTGCAGCCAGCTTCCGTTTCCCCAAAAACAGCCATCCCTCCACGTAACTATACTCACCCATCATCTGCAGCGCATGGGCCTTGCGGTACGGGCTATCATAAATGGCCACAAGCCGCCGATAGGCCTCCAGCGCCTTGGCATCCTCGCCTGCCAGTACATAAAGCCTTCCCAGCGCAGCCAACGCCTTGGGATACAATGGCTGGCAGGCGATGGCTTGCCGGGTGGCCTCGATGGCCGAGGTCAGGTTACCCATTCGCTGGTAGAGCTGCCCCAGCCGGTAGTAATTATCCGGTTGCGTGGGCCTGAGCTTCGCCGCTTGCAGGCGGCTGTTGACTGCCGCCACCAACTGGGACTGGTTGCCGCTCTCCCCCACCGCTTGCTGGATGCGCGCAAGCTGTACCCACAGGTCGGCATCGAGCGGATCGCACCTGACCGCCTGCTCGTAGCGCCTGATAGCCGTCGCGTACAGCCCACGCTTGACCAGGCGCCCCGCATCGGCCGCAATGCCCTGGGCACGCAGCCCCACCCCCGCCAGCATCACCGCCGCCAGCGCCACGGTGACCGCAAGAGCCGTCCCGGCCTTGCGCATTCTTCCCCCCGCCGGAGGGGTCTGCTTCGCCAGCACCAGACCGAGCAGCGCCCACAGCGTCGCACCTGTCGCCGAGACGTACCACGAGTAGTCAACCAAGTTGTGAGCGGCAAAGCCGCACAATCCAGCCAGGGCCGCAGCCGCCACAAGCCGCCCTGCCGCCTCTGCACGCCGCAACCGTCGCCACAGTCCCCACCCAACCACTGCGAGCGCGCAGACCATCAGCAGCGCCGCCAGCACCCCCATTTCAGCGGCCCATTGCAGATAGCTTTGGTGCGCCATCTGCGTGAAACCGGCGCGGGCATAGCGGGGGTAGGCATATTCAAACGTCCCCGGCCCGAAGCCGAGCAACGGCCGCGCCCTGATCATCTCCACCGTTCCCAGCCACGTGTACCACCTGAAGGCAGCTGAATGCGCCTGGGTGGAGAAGGCACTGACAAGCCGGGCGCGCAACGGCGGCACCACCACTCCCAGGGCCAGGATGCCCACCAGGCCGGCAGCGGCCATTCTGCGCGCGGTTCTGCTCGCCACGCTTCCCGGCTGTGGTGCATAGAGCGCGTACACGACCAACGCAAGCACCGCCGCCGCAATACCGCCCTTGCTGCCGGTTAGCAACAGCGCGCTGCCCACCATCAGCAGCGCGATCACTCCCCCGACGGCCTCCCACCGCAGGCCGCTACCCTGTCTTTCTCGCATCCCGCACCACAGCGTCGTGATAGCGGCAGGCAGCAGCACGACCAGGTATCCGGCCAGGGAGTTGGGATTATTGAAGGGGCCGAAGATCCGCCAGTTGACATCCCCGCTGAACACGACCGTAAACACGTATTCGCGCACCCCCCATACCGCCGCGATGACGCCGCCGGCGACCAGCGACCACCTGAGCAGCCGTGCAAATCCTGCCTCCCTGCCCAGCACCGCGGCTAGCCAGAATATGGCAAAGTACGCTCCCATGCGGCCTACTTCGACCAGGCTTGCGTGCAGGTAAACTCCCACCAGCCCCGCCACAAGCGCAATGGCAACCGTACCCCACAGCAGGAAGCCGGCGACTGTAACATCCCTGTCTGCCGACACCTTGTCGGCAGCCGACGTCCCCTGCACGCACCCAACGCCTCCGGCCAACGCCACCAATGCCACCATCCCCACGGCCGCGACAAACAGCATGTCCTGCCAGGTCAGCAGCTTACCGGCATACACCGGCACCCCTGCCAGGATCAGGCATAACAGCCCCGCGCATGCCCATTGAATGTATCGACACCACGATGCCGGCATGATATGTCGTTATTTTGTCGCCGCGGGCCGTCATACCTGCCCGCCGCGCGACACACGTACCGGCCGGTGCAGACTGGGCAAAGTCGGATGCCCTGTTTCGCGGTAGTCGTGGCTTGGGGGGTGGGGCCACCATTCCGCCATGCCGTGTAATGCAGGGGAACTGTCTCCCCCTTCGGTGTAGGATCTTGCCTGCGCCGGGGCGGCGATGCCGCTAGCGGCCTATCTGGGCCATGCGTTCGACGGCACGGCGGGCACGATCGGCGATGTCGGGGGCGACCTCTATGGGGTATTGCAGGTTGCTCAGCGATTCGAGCACCTTGGGCAGGGTCGTCTTCTTCATGTTTGCGCAGACGGCCACTTCAATCGGGTAGTAGGTAATGGCTGGGTTTTCCCGTTGCAGCCGGTATATCATCCCCACCTCCGTGCCTACTATGACTTCCTTGGCGTCGGTCTGCCGCACGAACTTGACCATTCCGCTGGTGGAGGCCACCAGGTCGGCCAACTGCGTCACATCGGGGGGGCACTCGGGATGAACGATGACCACCGCCTCGGGGTGTTCCTGCTTGGCTGCCAGTATGCTGTCGGGTGCGATGCGCACGTGCACGGGGCAAAAGCCGGGGTAAGGTATTATCTTTTTCTCGGGTACTTGCTGCTGGGTCCACTGGGCAAGGTACTGGTCGGGCACGAATATTACCGTGTCTTCCTCCAGCGACTTGACGACCTCCACGCTGTTGGCTGACGTGCAGCAGATATCCGATTCGGCCTTGACCTCGGCAGTGGTGTTCACGTATGCCACCACGGGCACCCCTGGATGCTCGGCCTTGAAGGCACGCAATTGCTCGGCGGTGATCATGTCAGCCATCGGGCAGCCGGCGTGCAGGTCAGGCATCAATACCAGCTTGTCAGGCGACAGCAGCTTCGCCGTCTGGGCCATGAAATGCACTCCACAAAAAACGATGACATCAGCGTCAGTTGCCGCTGCCTGCCTGCTCAGCCCCAATGAATCGCCCAGAAAGTCGGCAACATCCTGAACCTCGGGAAGCTGGTAGTTGTGAACCAGCAGCACGGCATTGCGTTCTTTCTTCAGTCTCTCGATTTCCGCCATGATTTCGGCGTTCGCTTGCTTCTGGGTCTCCAAGTCTACAGTGGTCATGGTCCTCACATTCACTCCCGGCTCAGGTTACCTCGCCGCGCTTGCGGGCATCAGCCCACAATGGTGACATCTCCCGCAGCCGCTGCACGATGGGCGGCAGCAGTTCGATGACCCGCTCTATCTCCTCTTCGGTATTCTCACGTCCCACGCTCAGGCGCAGTGAGCCATGCGCCAAGGTATGGGAATAGCCCATCGCTATCAACACGTGCGAGGGGTCAAGCGATGCGCTGGTGCATGCCGACCCGGTCGAAGCGCATATCCCCTCCATGTCCAAGGAGAGCAGTATCCCCTCTCCCTCGACGTATTGTACTACAAAACTGGCAATGTTGGGGAGACGTTGTTCGGGATGGCCGGTCAGCCGGCAATGGGATATGCTCTCGGTTATGCCTGCGATGAGTCGGTCGCGAAGTGCGGCCTCGCGCCTGTTGTCTTCTTCCCCGCGGCGCTGCAGCAGCTCGATAGCCTTGCCCAGCCCCACGATGCCGGCGACGTTCTCGGTGCCTCCCCGGCGCCCCTCCTCTTGCGCCCCTCCGTCAATCAGCGGCGGCAGCCGCACTCCCTTGCGCACGTATAGTGCGCCAACTCCCTTGGGGCCATAGATCTTGTGGGCTGACAGGGCGAGCATGTCCACGTTCAGCTCATCCACATTGACGGGGATCTTGCCCACCGCCTGCACCGCGTCGGTGTGGAACCATACGCCGCGCTCCCGGCAAATCGCCCCGATCTCGGCGATGGGCTCGATTGTGCCCACCTCGTTGTTGGCATACATGATGGTTACCAGGATAGTATCATCACGCAGCGCCTCTGCTACCTGCTCAGGTGAGACGAGGCCGTATTCATCAACAGGCAGGTAGGTCACCTCGAACCCCTGCTTTTCCAACGCCTGGCAGGGATGCAGCACCGCGTGGTGCTCGATGGCACTGGTGATGATGTGCCGCCCCTGCTCGCCCTTGGCAAGGGCGGTACCCTTGATGACGTAGTTATCCGCCTCCGTGCCGCAACCGGTGAAGACTATCTCCGAAGCATCTGCTCCGATGAAGGAGGCAACCGTCTCGCGCGCCTGTTCGAGCTTTATCCTGCTGCGCCTGGCCAGCCCGTACAGGCTGCTGGGATTACCGTACTCCTCCTGCAGATGGGGGACCATCGCTTCGAACACCTCGGGATCAACCTTGGTGGTCGCAGCGTGATCCAGGTATATTATATCCTGCGTCTTTCCATGGACGAAATCGCTGACATGCATCATTTGCATGACTTGTCCCCCTGCGACAGGTTGAGTATTCAAATACGTTGCCAGGTTACCAATTAACGCTGTACAAGTCAAGCTGCCAAACCTTTAGCCATGCCGCGGGGGCGCTCTGCGGCGGCCATGACTTGACACCCATTTGCGGGAACGATAGAATTGTTGAGCGACCGGTGGGCGGGTAGCTCAGTTGGGAGAGCGCCTCCCTCGCACGGAGGAGGTCGGGGGTTCGAATCCCCTCCCGTCCACCACTGACGGCACTGCTTTTTCTGCCCGCTGTCATGATACGCAGGCGCGGAGAGCCCCACGACGCTGTCGTCCCACCAGCTACTTTGCCGGTCTTGCACTTGTCGCCGCGTAGTCGGCAATTGCACCCGCCGAAATGCCCAAACTTATCCTGCGACGGCCTTGACGGGGCACTGTTGCTGTAGTATAATACGCCGCGATAGAGGTAGCGCTGCATAGCATTAGGTTGCCCCCCAATGCCTAGACACGCACAACAGCAGCCGGTCTCCAATATAATACTGTCCGCACACCCCTTCACGAGCAAGTGGAGCCTGACCAACAGTTATGGTCAGAGGGGGGATCAGGCCGGTTGTGATATACAACCGCCGAGGTGTGGAGCAGCGCGTGATCTCTTCCACCCCAAGAATGTCGTAGGCCGAGGAGTCGAGGGTACATAACTGACGAGTCGCGATGCGGCTCGTCTTTTGATTCTCGCACGCCGACTGGCGAGGGCGACTTTAAGACAGCGTGCTTTGTGCGCGTCAACAATCAGGACAGGCTGTCGCTTGCATAGGTTGAGCGCGGCCGACGGCAACAGGAGGTGAGCACGCTTCCTCTGGATATCAACTGAATACTGTGAATCAACCGTCGTCAATTCAGTGCCAAGAGTGGAGACGGGGAGGCAGTGACGGGGCTTTCAGGTAGAGTGTGGCAGGCACAGTTCAAGGTTGTGTGGATTACACAAGTGGCAGGCAGCGAGCGGCTGACGATTCAATACCGATACTTCATCGGCGACAGCCGGGGTGACCTATGGCCAATATGTCAAAGTTCGCTCGACAGGCTTCGTGGCGCCCGGAAAGCCTGGATTACGAACCATTATCCGACGAAGAGCTGGTGCGCCGGGCGCAGGAACAAGCAGATACACGAGCATGTGAGTACCTGTTATACAAGTACCGCAATCTAGTCAGGGCAAAAGTGAAATCATACTTCCTCGTGGGTGCGGAACGCGACGATCTGCTGCAGATCGGCATGATCGGCTTGTGGGAGGCCATCAACGATTTCCGCGCAGACAGGCACACATCATTTGCATGTTTTGCCAAGGTCTGCATCCAACGACAGATGATTTCGGCCATCAAGGCCGCAACACGGCAGAAGCAGACCCCCCTGAATTCCTCGGTCTCCTTGGAGGCTCCCACATCAGCCAGCCACGACGATGATGAGCGCCCGCTGGCTGACGTGCTCACCGCACGCCAGGAAGCCGATCCCGAAGCAATCGTCCTCGGCCTCGAAGGCGAGCGCATCCTTCGGCAGTCGTTGCGCGAACAGCTCTCTCCCTTCGAGTGGAAGGTACTCAGTGAGTACCGCACGGGCAAGTCGTACAAGGAGATGGCGGAGCATCTCGGTTGCAAGATCAAGTCCATCGACAACGCGCTGTCGCGCATCCGCCGCAAGTTCCCGTTCATCGCCTTGGAACACGCCGGCGACGAAGAAGAATGTGACGGAATATCGATGAAGGCCTAGTCAGTGCCAGGGACGACAAGCGCCCAGGCCCGCACGCCGGCGGCGTGCGGGCTGTCTGTACTGGGCTGTCAATCCCGGCATTGACGGAGGTAATATACAAACCGCCACCTAAGGGACGGGTGTACACGCATGATCGGCCGTGGAGGTGTCATTATGCGCATGTTTGTTCTATTCGCCGTGTTGATGACCTTGTTGCTTGCAATCGGCAGTGGACCAGCAACGGCGCTCACCGGTCAGCCGCAAGGCGGCATGACGGGGCCCGGGCACACTGGCGCCGGCACGTGGGAAGCGGCCCGGCCGGCCGGGCCGCCACTGCTCATCGCCGACGCGCAGGCAGCGACCACCACCTCAAGCGTAAAGGAGCCACCCGGAACCATGCTTGTTCAGGCCACCAACCCCAAGCCCAACGTGCTGCCGACTCTGGGCGTATGGCAGCAAACCGCAGGCGAAAACACCTACACCTACCTATGCGCGACATTCCCTAATATCCCGGATTTCACCTGTGATGCCTGGTGCTATGAAAGCGGGGGAATCGCATTCGAGGGCGCCCGCGCCTTGGCCGGCGGGGTCATCGAGATGTGTCATAGCTGGAAGGACCATCCGTACGAGATCATCACCACCGCCACTCCCCGGCCCAGTGCGGTGGAGATCGTGGCCCGGCTGAAACCGCTGGACGGCGCGCCTGCTGAGCCGCAACAATACCCGTCCCTCAACCTTTGCTGGCAGCTTAGGCGCGCCCCCCAGTTTTGCAGCCGACCCGACCCGTACCCGGAGTTCGTAAAGCGCTGTTTTATCTTTACTGACGAGGGCAGGGTGTTCCTTGACCAGACCGATCGCCGCAAAATACCCTGCCGCGCTGCCGATGACCCGTACAACAATCCGCCCTGGGTACAGATGTACGTGGGCGTGTGGAAGCCCATCCCCGCTGTCACCCCGCAGACGTGGGCCGATTACAGCCGCACGCGCTACACCGTCCCCATCATCGGCGTGGTGTCCCGCGATGGCAAGTACCTGGCGGCGCTTGCCAACGATTCTGCCGGCACCATGTGCCAGGCATGGCATGACTGCGAGCACAACAACCCGCAGTGGCTGCCCGCCAAGGACGGTAGCGGCAAGGTGTGGCGGCTGATGATTTACGCCATGCAAAACGACCCCGACAAGCTGTTGCAACGCGCCGCCAAGGATTTCCCCAATCTCCTAGAGCCGGCCAAGCACAGGGTACCGGCCGAAGGAACGCAGTAGCCTTCACGGCCTGCCCCGGACATGTAAACGCCCCCGGCCAATCGCTCCGGGGGCGTTTCGTCTCTTGCGTCATGCGGCTTTTGCGCTGCCCTCGTTGTCCTGCTTGCTGCCCCCTGGGATAGCGCCAGCAGCCGGCACGACGCAGGTCCAGACCTAGCTGTTGACCGCGTTGATGAGCGGACCGTACACATTGCCGTGGTAAAAGTCGCTTACCCAGGTTCCCGGCGGCACAATTTCGTCCACGCGGCGCATTATCTGCTCGTCAAGCTTTATCTCGCAGGCTTTCAGCGTATCGTGTAGTTGTTCCAGCGTCCGCGGGCCGATGATCGGGGCAGTGATGCCGGGCCGGTGCAGCAGCCACGCGTGGGCGAATTGCGCCAGGCTGCAGCCGCATTCCTCGGCAAGCGGTATCAACTGCTCGACGGCGTCCAGTGCTGCAGGTGTCAGGCGGCTGCCCTCCAGGTTGGGCTGTGGCCAGCGGCTGGTAGACGGCAACGGCTGGTCCTTGCGGAACTTGCCGCTCAGCAACCCGTAAGCCAAAGGCCCCCACGTTATCAGGGCGATGCCGTGCCGCATGCATGTCCACACCAGTTCCTTTTCAATGCAGCGGTCCAGTATCTGGTATGGCGGCTGTTCGCTTACGAACCGGGGCAGGTTCCACTTCTCGGCTAATGCCAACCCTTCGAGGATAAGCGACACCGGCCACTTGGAAGTGCCCACATACAGGATCTTTCCCTGCTTG
>JALGVG010000064.1 GCA_029819875.1 Candidatus Zipacnadia bacterium
GACGGCGTGATGTGTGCACTGGGTATGTGAAAATTCGCCGCCGGGCAGCTTGGGGCCTTCCTTGGCATGTAGAAGCAGAGTGCGCGGGGTGCTCATCGCCTGCCCGCCGGCTTCGACTTGCAGCCGGCAGCCTGGGGGCAATGGTGGAAGCTGGGAAACGGTGAAGACAGGCTGAAAAGCGGGAGAAGCAGGCGGAGTATTTGCCCCACGAAATGCGACCGCAAACACCACGCGCCACGCTGCGCCCTCGCCGCGGCGGCCCCACCTTGGTGGTGGGTCGGCCGCGGGCACTACCGCAACTCTTCGGCGCTCTTGAGTGCTCGCATCAAGCCGCTGGCACCGCGCTCCTGGACGCGCCGCACATAGTCGCGGCAGTAAGCATCCAGTTCGCCGGCCTGCTCATAGTGGTACTGGGCCCGTTCGCGGTAGCCCATTGCTTCCAGGTGCTGGGCCAGCAGGTAGTGGTAGGGGGGGAACTCGGGCTGAATTCGTACGATGCGCTCCAGCACCCTCAGCGCCTGGCCATGCCGCTGTTGGCACTGGTAGGCTATCGCCAGGCGCAGGTGGTAGAAGTCGTCCAGCGGTGCGCAACGGATGGCCGCCTCGTACTCGCCGGTGGCCTCCTCCAACTCGCCGCGCGCAAAGTGGATATCCGCCAGCTTGAAGTGGTAAAAGCCGTTATCGGGGGCTTGCTCCACCGCGCGGGCGAAGTGTGACCACGCCGCATCCAGGTCCCCCATCAGCCAGTGCAACTCTCCCAGCCGGTAAATATAGTACGTCCGCGAGGGGTCACACTGCACGGCCCGCGTCATGGCCGTCAGGGCCGCTTGCGGGCGGCCGTGATTGAGGAAAAACTCCGCTAAGCAAAAATGCCCCTCGGCGTGGCGCGGTTGGATGGAAAGGGCCTTCTTGTACGCGCGGTAGGCCTTCTCGGGCATCTCGGCCTCGAAATACGCATCCGCCAGCGCAACCCTCACGTCCGCGTTGTGCCCGTCCATCTTCACCGCGCGTTCATATTGCTCGATGGCCTGATCGAGCAAGCCCTTGGCCGCCAGCCGGTTGCCGATACGCAACCGGATACTTGCTCGCCTCTTGGCCACGAAACTACGTGCCGATTGTCTCCTCTTGCGTGCCATCTTCCCTAACCAGTTTCACAGCGGCGTTCCCGCCCCAGCTTGGCCTCGCTTTCCAGTATTAGTGTGACAGGCCCGTCATTGACCAGGCTTACGTGCATGTGTGCGCCGAACACCCCCGCCTTGACCATCACCCCGCACCTGCTCAATTCCTGGCACAACTTGCCGAACAATGCCTCCGCCTGCTGCGGAGCGGCGGCGCGCGAGAAACTCGGCCGCCGGCCCCGGAGCGTATCTGCGTACAACGTAAAATTCGGCACGGCCAGCAATTCTCCTCCCGTCTCCACCACTGATAGGTTCATTTTACCGGCCTCGTCCTCGAATATGCGCAGGTGCGCTATCTTGCCACCCATGTACTCGGCGTCCCGCTGGTCGTCGTCCACTCCCACGCCTACCAGCACCAGCAACCCCTGCCCGATGCCGGCCACCGGCCGACCGTCAATATCAACTTGTGCCTGCTTTACTCGCTGAATGACCGCTCGCAGTTGTTGCTCACCTCAATCTCCGCGTTGTGATGGACCAGTCAACGATGTCCACCGCCTTCTTCTCGTCCTCGGTCGCCGGGCCCTCCAGCGTCGTGTCATTTGCTTGCTCCTTGACGAATGCGTCGCTGTTGCTTATCGCCCTGAACTCCCAGGGGTCATAAACCAGGATGGCGTCGTTTCCCAGTGGCCCGAGGCCGTCGTAGACGTGCTGGTTGGGGTCGACAACAGTGGGGTCAAAGATAAGCTCCGTGGTGGTGATGAAGTTGATACTCAGGTTGCTGACCTGGTGTCCGCCCAGGTCGTTCAGGTCAATGCTGGCCCGCAACACGCTGCTGTCGGCGGGCACAGTGTAGTCGAAGGGCTGGCCGATGAGCGTGGCCGCTTCCGAAATCTGCAGGACGACGGTAGCGGTGTCGCCCACGCTCATGTCCCCGCAACCCACCTCCAGGCCCGGGATCGGTGGGTTTGCCGTGGGAGTGGTCGAGTTGCAGTTCAGCGTGCCCGTCCCGTTGCTGACCGCCCCGGTGCTCGCCGCGGTGAACGTCCAGTCCACTTGCGCCACCGCCGGCTGGATGGTTATCGTCTGCACGCCGGCCCACGGGCCGGTGGGGCTGATGGTCAAGGTAATACCCAGTTCATCCAGCGAGTCGGCCGCCAGTTGCACCCCACCGGCGTTGAGAGCGTCCAGTTGTGCCTGCTCGGCGGCGGTCAGCGGCCTGCTGCCGTCCGCTGCCGGCGTGAAGTGCACGCTGCCGGCCACGGTCTTGCCGGCCGCGTCCGTTTCCAGGGTGATGGTGCCGGCGTTTTGCGAGGCGTCATTGGTCACTGCAATGATGGCACCGCCACCTGTCACGGTGGCCTGCCCCAATTGCACGTTGGCAACTGTCAGGCGCAGCACTCCCGTATCATGCCCCTGTACCGTGCCGCCGGCCGAGCGGAAGCCCCCGGTGGCCTCCCGCAGGGTCACATTCAGGTTGGCGGAGAAGAGGTTGTACTGGCCGTTGTGGTATTCGAGAAAGTAAGTAATTGACCCCGTGCCCCAGCCGTTTCCCCAGTACGGTCCCGCCGCCACCGGCACCGGAAAGTCCGCCCCCATGTCGTTGTCGGTATCGAAGGCGACGTAATAGTAGAAGTTGTCGCGGACCGGGCCTGCCATGCGAACATATATGTCCAGCACCGCCTCGGGGATCGGGGGCGTGCCCCCCTCGCCCATCCGCGCGCAGCCTGCCGATCCCACTGTGATTGCCGCCAGCAATACGGCTAGGTATCTGGCCATCACCGCATCCCCTTTTTCATCCGCAACTGGGCGCGTGCCAGTAGCTGTTGGGGGTTAACCTCCAGCACCTGCTTGATCATTTCGGCGTCCAGTCCCGCGCCGCGCGCCACGTTGTACGCCAATTGCTCGGTGAGCAGGTCCCCCGGTTCGTGGGTATCGCTGTTGACTATCATCTTGGCCCCGTGGCTGCGTGCCATGGCAGCCACCTGCCCGTTGCCCAGGCAGTGCAGCGGCCGCGCGGTTATCTCGATGAACACCCCGGTTTCGGCCGCCAGCCTCGCCTCTTCTTCTGTCAAGTTCCCCGGGTGGGCCAGCACATCCACGTGCGGGCAGGCGATCGCAGCCAGGTTGGTGCCCGGCTCCACGGGTTCGGCCAACGTCTCCCCGTGCACCACGATTATCACCGCTCCTAGTTGCCGGGCCTCTGCGGCTAGTTCCGAGATTGCCGAGGCCGGTACATGCGTCAACTCGATGCCCGGCAACGCCGCGAAATTCCATCGTTCCTGGGCCAACACGCAGGCTTGGCGCACCTCGCTGATGATGCGCTCCATCTCGCCGGGACCGCTGTGGTCAGTCAGTGCAACGGCGTCATAACCTTGCGCGATGGCAAAGCGAATAAGCTCCGCGGGGCTGCTCGTGCCGTCCGACAGTGTCGTATGAGTATGAAAATCATATAGCATGATGCACCTCTCGCTCACAGGATCATTGCCCGGATGGCTGTTGCATGAGCCACTTCAAGCATACGCCCACCACCTGGCGATACTCCGGCACCTGCCACAAGGGCCAGACATCCATCGCCACCAGCGTGCCCTCACCGTAGCGCATCGCCCCGGCGGCAACATGGTCTTTTACTACTAGCAACGGCATCACGTTGCCAAGCACTTGCACCCCGGGTGGCACTGTAAGCTGCGGAGCGATTGCCGCGATGTCGGGATTGACTTCCAACGTGCCCCGGGGCCTGCGCAGGGTCACTATGCAGCCCAGCGGCTCCAGGAAGGTGTTGAGGTACACCAGCCGGATTTGGCGACGGGTCCCCACGCCGGCTGCAACGAAGATGCGCCCGCCTGCCCACAGGTAGTGTTCCAGGGCCATCATCTCCGCCTCGCTGAATTCGCGCCACGACCCAAGCACCACCAGCGCCGGGCCGCTCTCCAACGCCCTGGCGAGCGGATCAGGCTCTTGCTCGACGGCCAGCGCCTTCACTGCCGGCCCCAGCAGCTTCAGCTCCCCCACCAGCCGTGCCCCAATTTCCGCCCAGTGGTCATCGGTGGCGCGCGAGTCGACGAGGATTGCGCCCGCAAAGTCCACCGTTTCCTCCGGCAGCTTGATGCGCGGCAGAGGCGGCTGCTTGCGTGAGCCGGCCGGCGCCTTTCGCGTCACGAGGGTCCGGGCCATCTGTTCGGGGCCCCACGAGCACGCGCGCACCAGGTAGGTGACAGCCGGCCCGCCCGCTCGTTCGCTGCTGATGGACGCGACCATCTTGGCCGGCACGATTGTTATGCCCCCGCGGCCGGCCTGCAGCCATGCCGATACCACCGCGTTACCTTGAAACGCCAAGGGGCGTACCGGGCCGGTGATGTTGATGCGCAGCGCCAGCGAGGTCGGCGAGGCCAGGCCCCGTGTCATCGGGTGTTGGACGAATCGCAGCGGCTTGCTCTCTCCCTGTACTTGCTCGATAATCACTCCCAACGGACGCAACAGCGCGTTTGCCTGCCGGATGTGGCGACTGGTGCGACCGAACAGCAGCACTACCGCTCCGCCGCCATTCACATAATCCATCACCTGCTGGGCCTTGTCTTGATCGGCCGCGATGTCGTCGCTCACTACCAGGCAGGTGGGCTGCACCGCCGGCTCAGCGCCCGCTTGCACCGCGACCCCCCGGCTTTTGAGGTTGGCTGCTAGCTTGTCGGCTACCGCGCTGTACGGTCCTTCCGCCGGCAGGTCAATGGCGACAACGGCGCCTGCCTGTGCCGCTGCATACTCCACGCAGCACAGCAGCAATACGATACCCATGATACCAAGGCGCTTTGGCACTCTGAGATTCCTCACTTCCTGGTTGGATTGGCAGCCGCCGCGCCGGTTCCTGTAACTCCCTGAAGGAAGGTAACCAGCGTCGGGCTAATTATACCATCTACAGCCCGAAAAAGAAGGCCTGCCGTTTGCATCCGGCAAAGGAGAGACGGTCCATGCCACCGGTTGACGAACCCTCCGGCCCACAAGGCGCACCCCCCGCGGTGGGCAAGCGCCCATATTTCCACCTAGTACCGGTGCCCATAGGCGCTGTTACCATGGGCGATGGATTCTGGCGCCCGCGCCTGGTGACCAACTACAGCGTCAGCATCCCCCGCTGGCTGCAGGCGATGGAAGAGCACGGGGTGGTGGACAACTTCCGCCACGCCGCCGGCCGCCGTGATATCCCGTTCCGGCATTCTTCTTACTGCAGTGAATCGGATCTATACAAGTGGATGGAGGCGACGGCGCTTGTGCTGCAGTCCGAGAACTTGCCGCAGTTACGCAGCACATTGGGCGCCATAATTGACGATGTCGTCGCCGCCCAAGACGAAGACGGGTACCTGTACCTTAACACCGTCTTTCGCGACGACAGCCCCCCTGCTCGCTTCTCGCGGCTGGAAAGCTCGCACGAGCTGTATTGTGCCGGCCACCTGATGCAAGCGGCCACCGCTTATTACCGCGCCACGGCTGATGAGAAGCTGCTGACGGCCGCATGCCGCTATGCTGACCTCATCGTCCGCGAATTCGGCCCCGGCAAGATCGAAACCACCGATGGGCATCCCGAGGTCGAGCTGGCGCTCATTGACTTGTACCGTGTCACGGGGCGGCGCTCCTACCTGGACATCGCCGGATTCTTCCTTTGCCGCCCCCAATCGCTCGGTAACCTGCCTCCCATCGCGCAGCGCCCCGCGCTCGTCGGCCACTGCGTGCGCTCCGGGTACATCTGCAGCGCCGCAGCGGACTGGTACGCCGAAACCGGCGACCAGCAGACATGGAACAATCTGCGGCGACTGTGGCAGGATCTTGTTTCAGCCAAGATCTACATCACCGGCGGGGTGGGCAGCCGGCATCAGGGGGAGGCCTTCGGTGATCCCTATGAGCTGCCCAATCGGAGTGCCTATGCCGAAACCTGCGCCCAGATTGCCCACCTGATGTGGGCGTGGCGGATGCTGCTGGCCAGCGGCGAGGCCGGCTACGCTGACATCATGGAGCGCATCCTGTACAACGCCTTCCTTTCGGGCGTATCACTGGACGGCACCGACTATTTCTATGAAAACCCGCTGGCCTCGGATGGATCCCACCGGCGCTGGAGGTGGGCCCCGACCAACTGCTGCCCGCCCAACCTGCAACGCACGCTTGCCGCCCTCCCGGGCCTGATGTTCAGCACCTCCGAGCAGGGCCTGTGGGTTCACTTGTACGATGCGGCCCGCGTGAAGTGGCACCTTCTGGACGGCACGCCCCTGGCGCTCACCCTGGACACGGCCTACCCCTGGGAGGGCAACGTCACCCTCACCGTGCACCTCGAGCGGCCTGGGCAGTTCACCATCTTTCTGCGCATCCCCTCCTGGTGCCGGGCAGCCTCGGTCTCGGTCAACGGGGCAGCAATTGATGAACAGCCTGTTCCCGGCACCTACCTGGCCATCGAGCGGCAGTGGGACGACGGCGACGTCATCTCGTTGGACCTGCCCATGGCGCCTGTCTTTATGCAGTGCCACCCGAAGGTCGCTGAGAATCGCGGAAGCGTTGCCCTGCAGCGCGGGCCTCTCGTTTATTGTCTGGAAGGCGTTGACAACGCCGGTGTCTCGCTGCTTGATGTGCGGGTGGATACAACGGCGCCGCTTGTCGCCGAGCACCGCAGCGACCTGCTGGGTGGTGTCACCATAATCCGGGCACACGGTGATGTCCCGGAACGTGCCGCGGAGCCCCAGCCGCTCTACCGGCCCTTGGACGATGGACGAAAGGGGAGGGGCAAGCCCTTGCAGTTGCTGGCAATACCATACTATGCCTGGTGCAACCGCGGGCCCACGGAAATGACAGTCTGGATACAGCGCGAGTCCGCGACCGCATAGGATTGTTACGGCATCCGTTTGAACGGGAGGGATGGCAAGTGCAGATCTATCTTCTCCGCCACGGTGAGGCACATGAACGCGAGCCGGGTATGACCGATGCCGACCGCCTCCTCACTGACGCCGGCCTACGCCAGGCCGCTATCATCGCCGACTTCATGGCCGGCAAGCAAATCACTGTCGACCTCATTGTCAGCAGCCCGCTGACGCGTGCTGTCCAGACCGCCCGGCAAGTGGCCGATGTGCTGGGTGTAGAATTGGTGACCGATGCGTGCATCGCCGGCCCCGGTTTCTGCGTCGCCGACCTTGCCGACATCGCCTGCGAACTGGGCAACCCGGGCGCCTTGCTGGTTGTCGGTCACGAGCCGACCATCAGCGGGGTCATTGCTGGACTTATCGGCGGGGGAAACATCAAGATGAGCGTCTGCAGCCTTGCCATGGTGGAGGGCACCGCCGCCCGGGCCGGCAGTTGTTACCTGCGCTGGCTTGTCAACCCGCCCTTGATAGCCTGACCGCCGTCACATCCGCTCCGGGGCACTCACTCCCAGCAACCCCAGCAGGTTGGCCAGCACGATGCGTGTGCCGGTCACCAACTTCAGCCGTGCCGCTGACAACGACGGATTGTCTTTATCCAGCACCCGGCACGCCGTGTAAAACTGGTGGAACGTTTGCGCCAGCTCCCGCGAAAAGTGGGTCAAGCGGTGCGGTGCGCGGCTTGCCGCCGCCAGGGCCACCTCGTCGGGGTATTGAGCCAGCTTCCGCAGCAGCGCCAGCTCCTGCGGTGCCGTCAACAGCGACAGGTCCGCCTCCGCGGCCGGATCGTACCCTTGTGCTTGCGCTTCGCGCTGGATGCCGCATACCCGCGTGTGGGCATACTGCACGTAATAGACGGGGTTGTCTTCACTTTCGGAGCGCGCCAGGTCCAGGTCGAAGTCCAGGTGCGATTCGGCGCTGCGCATCAGCAAAAAGAACCGCGCGGCATCCCGGCCCACGCTCTCGACTATCTCGCGCATCGTCACCAACGTGCCCTTGCGCTTGGACAGTGACAGCACCTGGCCGCCCTCCAACAGGCGCACGTTCTGGTACATCAATATCTCCAGGCGCTGGGGATCAATTCCGATGGCGGCAAACGCCGCCTTCATCCGCGGGATGTAGCCGGCATGGTCCGGCCCCAGCACGTAAATCGCCCGCTCGAACCCGCGATTGAACTTGTTGCGCGCGTATGCCACGTCCGAGGCGATGTACGTCGGCCGGCCGTCGGCCCGCACCAGTACCCGGTCCTGGTCATCGCCGTACTCCTGGGTCCTCAGCCATATCGCCCCGTCCTTTTCGTACGCCGCGCCCTTCTGCAACAGGCGTTCTATCTCCCTTTGCACCTCGCCTGTCTCGTAGAGTTGCGATTCGTAAAACCAGTTGTCGAAATCAATCCCCAGTGCGTGGCAATCCTCGCGCATCGCGGCGACTATTTCCGGCAGCGCCATCTCGAAAAACTTCCGCGCCCCGGCTTCATCCTGCGGTAGATCCGCGTACTTGTCCCCATCGCGCTGGATTATCTCCCGCGCCATCTCCACCACGTACTCGCCGCGATAGCCGTCCTCGGGAAACTCGAAGGGCAACCCCAGCAGTTCGCGGTAGCGCGCCTGCAGCGACCGCCCGAATATCTGTGCCTGCGTATTGTGCGGGCCGTCGTTGACATAAAACTCGCGCTCCACCTGGTAGCCGGTGGCTTGCAGCAGGTTGGCCAGCACATCTCCGTATGGTCCGCCCCTGGCATTGCCGATGTGGATAGGCCCCACGGGATTGGCGCTTACAAACTCCACCTGCACCCGCTCTCCACCACCCTGGTCGCTGCATCCGTACCTTGTGCCCTCTGCCAGGCACCTTGCCAGGGCCTGCTGCAGCCATGCAGGGCTTAACGTGAAGTTGATGAAGCCCGGCCCGGCAACATCAATACCTGTTACCATTGCAGCATCCGGAAACTCGGCCACGATGGCCTCGGCGATCTTGCGCGGAGGCTGGCCCAGGCGACTGGCTAGTACCATCGCCACGTTTGTCGCCAGGTCGCCGTGTCGTGGATCCCTGGGCGGCTCTATCTCCAGTTGCTCAGGAACCTCGAAACCGGCTGCAGTAATGCTTTGCGCCAACAATTGCGTCAGGGTATCACGAATCATAAACTTGATCTCACCGTGTGTGTAATCTTTGCTTGCGTGCCAGGCGGCAGGCTGCCGGTCACCAGTCAAGCAGCACGTGCAGGTTTGCGTAAAACAGCTTCACCAGGCTCATGCCTATTATAACGCCGCTGAGCACCTGGATAAAGCCGCGGTGCCAGGCGGCGGCCAGGGGCGCGACGCGCAGCGACGAGGCATTGCGCCACGCCAGCATAACCCTGCGGCCCGCCTCGATACCGGCCCGCAACTGGGACTCGGACGGAGGTTTGGTAGTGAAATATTGTTGCAGAAAGTACCCGATGTAATGCCGGAAATACAATCCTACCATCCCCACTACCACGGTCACCAGCGGATTGACGCGCCACAGCGGCACACCGATAACCAGTAGCGGGATGATGCCGGCCAGCCAGTTGGTGCCGCAGCGCGGGTGCGCCCTGGGCATGCGGGCCACGAACTCGGGAATGACCTCGCCGAAGCGCTCTATGCAAGCCACCGTCATGTGCTCGGCCGCATGGTAACCCGCCAGCGGCGACAGCCATAGGATACACAGAAATGACAGCAACCACAACAGGTTGACAAGCAGGTCGCTGGCTGCAAAGACCTCCGGGGTGGTCAGCACCGGCGTCTGCATCATCACCGACGCCACCGGCAGGGGAGTAAGCTGCTCGATTACCCAGCCGGTCACGTATGTCGGTATTGCAGCTACGGCCATCACCGCAGCCAGGGCCATTCCCGCCATCAATAGCCGCCACGATGGCCCCGTGCCGTAAATGGAAATGGCCAGGTGTACCCCGCCGGGCATCGCCATGCCTGAAATCCGCGGTGGCCGCAAGTACGGCGGCAGCGCCGCCGCATCTTCGTACGGTGAGGGGATTGGGCCTAACGAGAATCCCATTGCAGCAGTCCTTGCACAAACTTTTGTCGTATGCTATAGTAATTATCCGAACGAACTGATGAATACACGGTGCGCGGCGCCCCCGGCGCCGCGCGCAGCCGCCATAGGAGTCGGTCTCTCATGTCAAGAGTATGCCAAATTTGCGGAAAAAGACCCAGCACCGGTATGAAGGTAAGCCACTCGCACCGGCACAGCAAGCGCCGCTGGCTGCCCAACCTGCAGTATGTGAGGGTGCAAACCGCCGGCGGCACGCGCCGAATGAGAGTTTGCACCTCCTGTATCAAAGCCGGCAAGATTCGCAAGGCCGTCTGATATCGACGCTGCTGCAGTTGCTCGGTGGCAGGCGACAGATTTTCGGCCCCACGGCATTATAGCATACTGAATCTTCCATGGGTAGAGCCAAACGGTGTGCTGGATGGCGGTCGCAAGAGGTGTTGCCCCGGTCATATCCCAAACAAGTGCTATTACTTGTTTGACAAACCTAGAACCGCTTTGTTATAATTTCACCAATTCACTGATTGTGTGGGCATATCCAAACACGTAGAACGTGTGAAAGTTGTTGGGGGGGTGGGCTGCGTTTGTCCGGCATGAAGGGAGGACCCCGCGATTATGGCTAAGAAGAAGATTCTCGTCGTTGACGACGAGAAGCATATCGTGCGCTTGGTACAGGTGAACCTCGAACGCGCGGGTTATGAAGTGGCGACGGCGTATGATGGCGTCGAGGCACTCGAAAAGGTAGAAAAAGAAAACCCCGACATGATTGTCCTGGACGTCATGATGCCCCGTAAGGACGGCTTTGAAACACTCAAGGAACTTCAGGCCAATCCGAAAACGAAGGATATCCCGGTTATCATGCTCACGGCCAAGGCTCAGGATGCCGATATCTTCAAGGGTTGGGCGTCAGGCGTCAGTTCTTACTTGACCAAGCCGTTCAACCCCAGAGAGCTGCTCACCTTCGTTGACCGCATCTTCCAGAGCCTCGAGCAAGGAGTGGGTGGACCAGAGGGCGAGACCGTGTGGGAAGTCTAGCCTAGACGACACCCTGTTTATCGACGTCTCCGGAAAGACCAGAACCCGGCGCCGGCCGGGTTCTCCTGTTTGAAGGTTGCCCCTGAAAGTGTTCGCGATGCTGAAAACTGCCGGCTCGTGCAGTAATATCCAAGGTTTGACAATTAACCAGTGGGGGATATAATGACCACGCTGCAGGCGACTTTGTGCGTCATTGAGGGTCGCCCGGCCGGCTGAGAGCTCATGTCCTCGTTCTTGCGCTTGTTACAATTTGTCCGCAACTACAAGTGGCCGTTGTTTTGGTCCCTGTTGCTGGTGTTTATCGCCACGGGCATTGGCATGATCTGGCCGTACATTATCGGCCAGATTACCGACCAGTTGGGGGGATTCCACGAGCTGTCCGAGGCTGCCAAGGCCGCCAAGCGCCCGGAAGCGACCCGTTTTCTGCTGCTCATCGGCGCGGTGCTCGTGGCCCTGTACCTGGTGCAGGCCCTGATAAACTACACTCGTGCCTTGCTGCTGTTGTTTGTTGGCAACCGCATCGTCTTTGATAT
>JALGVG010000065.1 GCA_029819875.1 Candidatus Zipacnadia bacterium
CAGTTCGGCATCGTCCTTCGTACTAGTCTGCAGTTCAATCCTCAGGGCTTGATCAGCCTCGTCAGTCGCCCCGCGGGGCCGGGTACCCTTGATGGGGCGGGTTTCCACGTAGTCACCGCGGCGAAACAAAAAACGCTCCATTGAAGTGGAAAGGACCTGGTGGTCACCTGCCTGGATGAAGGCGTAGAACGGGGCGGGATTGGCGCGGTAAAGGGCGGTCCACAGGCTGAATGGATCACCATCGAACGGGAAGCAAAAACGCTGCGACAGGTTGACCTGGTAGACGTCGCCACTTCGAATGTAGTCACGAATCCGGGCCACGGCATAAAGGTATTCCTCGCGGCTGAAGTTGCTCACCGGGGCATCGGCAGGCCCTTGGGGCGATGATGAACCAGTGACAGCACTATGAGCAGCGCAGGAAGCGGGCCGGGGTTCCTTCGGCATGTCATTGCCGGTACCCATAGGGCCAGCATTTTTCGCGGCAAATCTGTCCGCCTCCCGGGCCAACCACTTTGGGAGATCTTGCTCCCATACAGGCGTCATTTGCAGCCGCCAGGCTACGCCTGCCCGCCGATCATGCACCAGGATGTGCTGTGGCCAAAACAGGAACAGGTCCGGCAAACGCAAGTCATCGCAAGCCGCCTGGGGCAGCGCTTCAATCTGGTTCTTGAGTTCGTAGGCAAGATAACCGACTGCTCCGCCACTGAAAGGCGGCGTGAGAAGAGGAAAATCGGGACGCCAGGCGGCATTGAGAAGGTCGAAAAGTGACAACGGGCAAGCAGTGAATTGGAACGTACCTTTGTCAGGCACGTGCACGAATGCGGCTGTGCCCTTGCATCTCAACACCAGAAAAGGTTCACCGCATACTATCGAGTAGCGGCTGCAGTCCAGGTCACCACCACTGAGCAATATTGCCCCGCACTCAGCATCAGCTATCAGGGAATGAGCAAGCGCCAGGAACTCAGTATCGCCAATGCTGGTGCCTGCTCGCTCACATGTGCGACAAGCGACTCGGCCGAGAATGAAGTCACCGCGTGTCATGCACATTGCCACCCTTCCCTCGTTTCAGCCCGATTTGCAGAAAGTTGGCGGCTAGTTGTCGGCCGTGTTCGGTCAGGAAAGACTCCGGGTGACACTGGACTCCATACAGCGGCCACGAGCGATGCTCAATGGCCATTACCACACCGTCTTCGGCTCGGGCGGTAACAATCAGTTCAGGTGATCGCACTTCGACGCACAGAGAATGATAACGGGCGGCGCGAAAAGGGGAGGGGATGCCGGCAAACAGTCCCCGTCCATTGTGCGTGACGTACGAGCACTTGCCGTGCATGGGCAGCGGCGCGCGGCGCGTCACGCCACCGAAGACCTCGTTGAACACTTGCATTCCCAGGCACACTCCAAGGATCGGTACCTGGCCGGCAAAGTAGGCTACCGCGGCCTTGCTGATGCCTGCATGCGCAGGGTCGCGGGGGCCCGGGGAAATGCACAACCAGTTAGGGCGTAGGGCAGCGATCTGGTCGAGGGTTATACAATCGTGGCGAAACACCAGTACCTCCAGGTCAAACTCGTAAAAAAGCTGGACGAGGTTATAGGTGAACGAGTCGTAATTGTCGATCATCAGCAAGCGCATTCCGCCATATACTCCCTCGAAAACAAAAGCCACCCAGGCTATGAGCCTGGGTGGCTTGCGCCTGACATAGCTCTGAGTATACTTTCTATCAAAGAACCGCGCTGCCGTCAAGTGCAAGTTCTGCACCTCGCAAGGGAGTGCATAGCGGATAAGATTGCACGCGCGCTGGGTATTGCAAAAAATATGAAAAAAATTTTTCTTGAAGGAGGATATGTAATAAGAGCGCGGAAATTTACAAAAACATGTGCATAATTTCACAAGCATCACGAAGGTCTACCGGGCATTTGGAAAACTGGTGAAGTGAATTGAGGCACAGTGACGGAGCGGACGAAATGATAACCGACCGGCGCTGAGCGTGTAAAAACGGCCTTCTGAAGCTGGACTTAGAACTAGGAGGCAGAGCAACAAGAAACACAATTAATTGCGGCAGACGAAGATAGAATGGCCCATACTATGTGAGTGTTGTTGAGCGGGCGGCGGTCTACATGGGCAAGAGCTTCACTATCTGTCCCTATTGTGGCTGTGGCTGTGGAATGTACCTGGAGCTGGTGGCCGGGCACATGGGTGTCGCGATGCCGAGCCAGGTGCAATCAATGGGGGCAGGACGTTTATGCCTGCGGGGTTGGCAAGCCGGCAGCCTAATCGGCAGCGCCGCCCGATTAATGCGACCGCAGATAGCCCGGGAGGAGGCTTCCTGGGAAGAGGCCATCCAGACAGCCTCTGGCGGCATCAAGTCAGTGCTGGACCGGGGGCGCCACGCCCTGGGGGTATTGTGTGGCGGACACCTGACCAACGAGGAAGCTTTCGCCTGCCGACTATATGCCCACGACATATTGCGAACCCCCCACTTGGACAGTTGTGCCCGCGCTGTGGACGCAGGAAGTATTTGGGGCCTGGAACACAGCCTCTGTACACCTTACCGCTCACCGCCGCTGGCGCAAATCACCCGCAGTGACGTAATTGTTTGCCTCAATTCCAACATCCGCTGGGATGCTCCCCAGGCTGCCGGCTATGTAGTCGAAGCCGCCGGGGCCGGCAGCAAGCTGGTTGTTATCGACGAAGTTGTTGACGAAGGTCTAGGCGACCTGGCTGCCTTGTACATTCTCCACAAGCCCGGTTTCCGCGGTGTGCTGTTGCACTTGCTGGTGGAAGCAGTGGCGGGCGGACGCAGGCTGGACGCCGAGGAACAATCCGCTCTGCAGCAAGCCGGCGTTGAAACGGAGGCGTTTCACCAGCTCAGCTCCCTGGTGCAGGACGCCAAGCGACTGGCTGTCGTCTTTTCCACCACGGCCCTGCAAATCCCCCAAGAAGCTGCGTACCTCGCCGAACTGACCATACTGCGCCAGGCCTCTGGTGCGGAGGTTGCCCAAGTCTTTGCTGTGCGTTCCGATTGCAACAGCATCGGTGTTGTTGATATGGGCGTCGCTCCTGTGCGAAACGGCGAAGCGCGGGGCCTGGGTGCATTCGAAATGTTGTCCGGCAACGGCGGCCTGCAGGGCTTGATAGTGGTGGCAGAGGCCGTCGAGCAGTTCGTCGGACAACAGCAACTTCGCCGACTGCGTGAGCAGCTGCAGTTCTTGCTTTACATTGGCTCATTTGACTCTGCCACCGCGGAGCTGGCAGATGTGGTGCTGCCGATGGCAGGATGGGGGGAATGCGAGGGAAGCTTCACCTGCCACGATGGCAGTATCTGGCCCGTGTGCCGGGTAATATCGCCGGCGGGACAGAGGCGCCCACTTGCCCAGATCCTCAATGATTTGAGCAATGCGCACAATGGCTCCGTGCTTCCGACCGACACGAGCACGCTTCGCGCACAGATCAGCCGGCAAGTCCCCTCCTATCGGTCCGTGGACTGGGCTGGGCTGTCGTGTACGCAACCGTCTGCAACCGTCCCCAGCCGGGATAATGACATTGATGTCGTAAACACGGTAGCGCCCATCCGCGAGTGGCCGGACATAGGCGTTAACGGGCAACGGCCGTACGTGCTGGTAGTGCGGCGCCACGAGGGGAGTTGGGCATTCGACCCCCGGGTAAGAGCGGCGCACATATTGGCGCGGGAACACACTGACCAACGCAGTCCCTTTGTCATTATCAACCCGCGGACATGTCAACAACTGGGGACACGGGAAGGGCATAGTGTAATGGTGAGCACGGCCTTCGGCTCGCAGCTCCTGCCCGTCAAGTGCCAAGCTGCTGTGCCGCAGGACGTGGTGGTATTGCCGTGGCAGTTCAGAGATGTCGCTCACAGCCTGGCCGGGCGACCACGTGTAGATGACAGGACTGGTTCAGCTTACCATCAGCCGGTCGCGGCAGCCTTGGAGCTGCCGGGCTAAAGGAACGTATGCAAGATGCCTCCTTTGGCAACCTACAGCTTACCCGCCGACAAACTGGAGGAAGTAGCGGACCGATTGCTGACCTGCGCGGACCGGGTGATAGGGCCTGTACGCACGCCCCCGGGCGACTTGTTCTTCGACGTCGTGCGGTCCGTGAATGAGATTGAACTGCAGTACGGCAACTCCCTGCTGCCGCCGACTACCGCGCTGTTTCCGATGGCCGAGGAGATATTCAGCGTAGTCGGGGGGACGCCACCGGTTATCCGGGCACCGAGAAGTGATGCAAGCTGCTTGTTGTTTGGAATACGTCCCTGTGATGTTGCCGCGATCCAACGCCTGGATCACTTCTTCCTTGACGGCGAGTTCAAAGACGACCTGTATGCTGCGCGGCGTTCGCGCACTGCCATCGTGGCAGTGGCCTGCTCACAGAAGGCCGATGCGCGGTGTTTTTGCTCGTGCTGTGACACGGGGCCGTTCGCCAAGACGGGCTATGACCTGCAGTTATCCCTGGTCGATGACACGTACCTGGTGGAAGTAGGCACTGAGCAGGGACGACGTCTGGCGCAACGACTGTCGGACCTGTTGGGGGTGGCGGATGATGATCTGATCCTGGAGCGCGAGCGGCGGGCCCAAGAGCTGTTCACCGAACTGGAGCAGAAGGGCAACATGCCGTCTGCAATCCGTCGCATCACAGGCGAAGCCGTCTCACAAGCTGTATGGGAGCGGATCGGGGGCCGCTGCATGGGGTGCGGGGGCTGCAGCTTCGTATGTCCGGTTTGCAGTTGCTTCTATGTAATCGACCAGACACTGCCTGATGGAACCGTTCAGCGCATTCGGGCACAGGACTCTTGCAGGCTGGCCGGCTACACGCGGGAGGCCAGCGGACACAATCCCCGGGCCTTGCCCTCACAACGCGCTGCGCGTTACAGCTACCACAAGCTCAGCTACCGGTATATTGAGCGGGAGGGGACACAAGGGTGCGTAGGATGCGGGCGGTGCGTGACGGTGTGCCTGGGCGGCGTACACATGCCGGCGGTCACGGAGATGATACGGAGGGAGGCATAAATGCGCGGTGCATACCTGCCCAATATCGCTGTGATCGAAAGCATCCGCGAGGAGACGCCCAGCGAAAAAACCTTCACGCTGCGTCTGCTGGACGGCGCTACCATTAGCTGCATCCCCGGGCAGTTCATCATGCTGTCCGTCTTCGGCAGAGGCGAGGCTCCCTTCTGCGTGGGCACAGCCGGCCAGGATATGCCGGGTCTGGACATCACCGTGCGCTGCTATCCCGAGGGGCAGGTCACTGCGGGGTTGCATAGCCTGCAACCAGGCGCCTACGTGGGCCTGCGGGGACCGTTCGGCAACGGTTTCGACGTTGACGCGTTGCATGGCAAGGACATCTTGTTTGTAGCCGGCGGCATCGGCCTGGTGCCTATTCGGCCATTGATTCACTATGTTCTGGCTGAGCGCAACCGCTTTGGTCAACTGACGCTACTATATGGCTTTAGACAACCCAGCGAGATGCTGTACCGCGATGAGTTGGCCGCATGGCGGGCCCGCGATGACTTTGATGTGCAGTTGACCATAGATGAGCCGCATCCGGATTGGGAGGGGCCGGTGGGGGTGGTCACGACACTGTTTCCGGACTTGCAGATCAAAGCATCCAACACCAAGGCGATAATAGTAGGCCCGCCCGTGATGTATCCGTTCGTCGTCGCCGAATGCAGAAAGAAAGGCATAACCGACGAGGATATGATTTTCTCCCTGGAACGATACATGAAATGCGGTATCGGCAAGTGTGGGCACTGTGCCATAAAGCACAAGTATGTCTGTACCGATGGACCTGTCTTCACGTATGCCGAGATGCGGGAAATGGCAGAGCCATAAGGTGGCGGCAAAGCAAAAGTCGGAACAGTTCCGGGATTTATGGCGAAGAGCATCGGGTGTGACAGTGGCTGTGCAAACATGGGAGGAACAACTGTTCAAGCGGGTACAGGGGCGGGTGATGGTGCTGGGTGTCGGCAATGAGCTGCGGGGTGACGATGGAGTGGGTCCGGCTGTCGCCCAGGCGCTGGCAGATGAGCTGGGGCCTGCACAGCGGGGTCGGGTTATTGACTGCGGCGATGTGCCGGAGAATTACATCGGTCCCATACTGGCTGCGGGGGCGGATGTCATCGTGCTGTGTGACGCCGCTGACTTCGGCGGGGCGCCCGGCGAGGTGCGCATTATCGAATTTGGCGGTCAGCCGGCTGCTGCGATCTCTACACATAATGCCTCGCTGGGACTATTGGTAAAGGTGTTGAGGGCCTCCGCCCCCGTTGACGTGCTGCTAGTGGCGATTCAACCTCAGGGGACGCAGTTCGGGGCGCCGCTTAGCAAGCCCGTCAGGGTCAGTGCCGCGGAAGTAACCGCCGTGCTTGCAGGGCTGTTTAAGCAATGACTGCATTGAGGTGGCCGGGATGCTGAATTGGGAGTTTGCGGCCGTACTGCTTCTCATCCTGCCGCTGGCGGGTGCGTTCCTGGTATGCAGGTACCGCTCGCGCCAGGCCGATGACGTGGCATTGCTTGTAGCCGTGGCTACGTTCATCGCCTTCATCTTCCTGGTCAATGCCCTGCTGTCGGCAGCGCGTACCGAAAAGCTGAGCGCGGTGTGGCAGTTCATCCCTTGGCTGCAAGTTCCGGGCGGACTATTCGGTTTCATGGTGGACGACATCGGCATCATAATGCTGGCCGTGGTCGTCACCATCGGACTATTGGTGGTCATATTCTCCGCTCCCTACCTGAGTGAAGCCAACCGCGATCACCCTACCACGAACGGCAAGGGACGGTATTATTGTTGGCTGTTGCTGTTCGTCTTCTCCATGGTGGGGCTGGCGTTGTCACCCAACCTGCTGCAGATGTTCATCTTCTGGGAACTGACCACGATCTGTTCCTGGGCCCTGATTTCATTTTACGACGACAAGCGCTCCACCGTCGCAGGTTACAAGGCGTTGGTGTTGACCTCGGTGGGTGGAGCTTTATTCGCGTTGGCTTTGCTGCTGATGTATGTGCCGACGGGCAGCTTCGAATTCGGGGTGCTGAGCCTGCTGACAGCCCGTCGCGCAGGTGTCGTATTTCTGTTGCTGCTAATCGCCGCCTGGGCCAAGTCTGCGCAAGTGCCGTTCTTTACGTGGCTGCCGGAGGCGATGGCCGCGCCTACCCCAATCAGTGCCTATCTGCATGCCGCTGCCATGGTCAAGGCCGGCGTGTTCATGATTTCAAGGGTTGTGTACGGCTCGTACAGTACGCTGACCGGGCTGCGCGCGCAGTATGATATCGGGATAGCCACGATCACCTTGACGGGGCACAGCCTGGGCTTGGTGGTGGCGTTTGCGGCGGTCATCACCATGCTGGTAGGCCTGTACTTCTACTTTTCGCAGGACGACCTCAAGCGGCTGCTTGCCTATTCGACCATCACGCACCTCGGCTACATATTGTTCGGCCTGGGCCTGGCTATCGCCGGCGTGTGGCTGGGTTTTCAGGCTGCGATGATCCACCTGTTGGCCCACGGCATCGCCAAGACGCTGCTGTTTTTGGGGGTGGGCTCGATAGCCTTCGCCACCGGCTCCCGTAGTATCTCTGCACTACGCGGGCTGGCGATGCGGATGCCGACTACAGCATTTTGTTTCAGTGTCGGCGTCTTCACCTTGATCGGCGTCCCCCCGCTGGCCTGCTTCTGGAGCAAATTCTTCCTGCTAGCCGCCACCATCAAGCTAGGTGGACTGGCAGCGTTGCTGCTCGTACTGTGCTTCACGGGCGAGGCGGCGTTGGCATTTTACTGGTTCCTGCGGGTCAAGCAGCGCATCTTGCTCGAAGACGCGCCGACGAATACGCAAGAGTCGCCTGCCGCCATGATTGGGGTGCTGATAACACTAGCCATACTTTGCCTTATAGGCATCGGCTTCATTCTGCCGTTCCTGCCCTTGGTTCCATGAGGGGTGGGCGAACGGAGTACCACTCGGCCAACTAGGTCTTTGAAGGAGGGCTCAGGTTGCATCCGGTTGCACCGGCTGCCTACATCATCAACCTCCTGATTGCAGGAGCGGTCATCGCATACGGCCTGTCATCATGGCGCAAGCTGTGTGGTTGGTTCAGCGTGGCGGTGATAGCCATCGCGCTTATGCTCGCGCTGCATCTGGCGGTGACAGTGGCAGCCGACAACGCACCCTTGGTTGCGGTGTCCTGGCAGTTACCCGTGCTTGGAGCCGCGCTGACTTATTATGTAGACGGCCTATCGGCACTGCTGACGGCACTGGTACTGCTCTTGGGGCTGCTGTGTGCCGTCTACTCCATACATTACCTGGAGCATGTGGCGTCAAGCGGTCTTGTGGGATTTTACTGCCTGCTGCTGCTGTTCTTGGCCGGAATGTGCGGCGTGCTGTGCATCCAGGACTGGTTATTCTTCTTGGTAGCCTGGGAGTTCATGTCGCTGCCGGCTTACATGTTGATAGTATTTGAAAAGCAACGACCGGAAGCTCTGCGCGCAGGCCTGAAGTATTTTATTATGACCCACGTAGGAAACGTTGGCTTGTTCATCGGAGTGCTCATCCTCTACAAGCAGACCGGCCCTGCAGGCACCTTCGCATTTGGTGCCATCAGCAGCGCATTGGGCGGGTTGGTCAGCACACGGCCTGCACTGGCCTGCCTGGTCCTAGGCCTGATGGCGCTGGGCTTTATGACCAAGGCGGGCATTTTCCCCATGGGCGACTGGCTGCCTGATGCTCACCCGGCGGCTCCTTCGCCGGTTAGTGCGTTGTTGTCGGGCACCATGATAAAGCTGGGAGCTTACGGCATAATGCGGGTTTTTCTGTGGATGCTGGTGGCCGCCGGTGCTCCCGGTTCGTGGTTCCTGGGCTGGGGCATTGTTCTGGCCAGCTTCGGAGCGCTTTCTGCTTTCATCGGCAGCGCCGCTGCGGTCAAGGAGAACGATGCCAAGCGCTTGTTGGCCTACAGCAGCATCGGTCAAATCGGCTATATCATTCTGGCCCTAGGCATCTGCGTGGCGTTTGTGAAGATCAACCCCACTATCAGTGCCTTGGCCTTCGTCGCCGGCCTGCTGCACATTATCGCGGACGCCTTTCACAAGGCGCTCTTGTTCCTTACTACCGGTTCGGTGCTGTATCGAACCGGCACCCGAGACCTCAACGAGTTGGGAGACCTCATCCACCGCATGCCGGCTACCGCCGTTGCAGCCGTTGTCGGAATGCTCTCAGTGGCAGGTATCCCGTTGACCGGTGCATTTGTCAGCAAGTGGTTGCTGCTGCAGTCGGCTCTGTTTGGAGGGCGAGAATCGGCAGTGTTTGCGGCCTACACGGTCGTGGCGCTATTTGCGAGCGTACTAGCCCTGGCTTATGGACTGAAGTTAGTAGCGGCGACGTTCTTGGGTCAGCCGTCACGGCTTGTCTGTGAACTTGAGCCGCGGGAAGTGCCGGCAATGATGCTGCTACCCCAATGGGCGTTGGCCGCATTATGCCTGCTGGTGGGGCTGTTTCCTGCCGCAGCGCTTGCCACCTGCGGATTGGCGGCACCTCAGATTCTGGCGGCCGGAGCAGCCCAAGCCACGGCCGGGACGAATGCCTTGTCAGTAACCACAAGCCTCGGCCCGATGGTTGCCGGCTCCTTCGCACCGCTGTGGGTGCTGGCACTGTTCGGGTTGATGTTGCTGACCTGCTGGGGCATCTCGCGGGCCGGCAGAGCGCCGATCCGGCAGGTAGAAGGCTGGGCCTGCGGGGAGGTACTGGATCCTGAGCAGCTGCGCTACAAGGCAAGTGCCTACTTCTGGGTCTTCACACAACATTTCGCCAACGTCTATCCGAAGGTCAGGGTGCCGAAGCTGCGCGTCAGGCAAACCACGCCACCGCTGCTGGACGTGGATCGGTGGGCGTTCGGGCCGGTCGGAAGGTTATGCAATAAAATCGCCGCGGCTCTGAGCGCGCTGCACACCGGCTTGCCGCAGACCTACATGCTGTGGCAAAGCATAGGGGCAGGGCTGATACTGTTGATATTGTGGCTGGTGTGGCGCAGCAGCTAGTTGGAGGCTGAGCAGATGACTGCCCATGAGGTTATTGGAAGACTACGCGATAAGCTGGGGAACGCGGTCCTGGAGACATCGGTCCCTGACAAACGTCGTGTCTACGTGACCGTGGAGGCGGATTCGATAGATACCGCCGCCGACGTGATCTTCAGTGACCTGGGCGGGCGCTTTGTCATCAATTCCGGGACCGATCAACGACGTTCGACAGGCCGCTACCTGATTAGTCATTTCTTCGCATTCGATGACGCGGACATCTACTTGGCCTTGCACACCTACGTTGATGAATATGACCCGCGCCTGCCCTCGATTACGCCGTACGTTCCCGGGGCCGGCTGGGGCGAGCGCGAGTTCCGTGACATGGTAGGCGTGGAGCCGGTCAATCACCCTGACCCACGCAGGCTGGTGCTGCCTGATGATTGGCCCGAGGGCGTGTACCCGTTGCGGTGTGACTTCGACCATGACAGCGTGCCTGCGGAGACGCCGGATGCACAGCCGCATTTCCATGCTCCGCCTGACGGAGCAACAACCGTTCCCATCGGGCCGTTTTACCCTGTTCTTGAGGAGCCTGCCCATTTCCGTATCTTTGTAGACGGCGAGCGTGTGGTCGGCGCTGACTACAGGGGTTTTTACAACCACCGCGGCATCGAAAAGCTCGGCTGCAGCACGCTTACCTATAACCAGATACCCTTCATCGCCGAGCGCATCTGCGGCATCTGCGGCTTCGTGCACAGCACTTGTTACTGTCAGGCGGTGGAGGAGGCGGCCGGCATTGAGGTGCCAGCGCGTGCGCGCTTCATCCGCACGATTCTGCTGGAACTAGAGCGCCTGGAGAGCCACATGCTATGGCTGGGTATCGCCGGCCACATCATCGGGTTTGACACGGTGCTGATGCAGACATGGCGAATGCGGGAGCCGCTGATGTGGCTATGCGAGAGGCTCACCGGCAACCGTAAGACCTATGGGATGAACCTCGTGGGCGGAGTGCGCCGCGACATTACCCCTGATATGTATGCCGAGATTCTCGATGTACTGGAGAAGATCGAACGCGAATGGCGCGCACTGTACGATGCCATTCCGGGAGACACGACCTTGCTGGCGCGCCTGCAAGGGTGCTGCATTCTCAAACCCGAGGTTGCCCATGATTATTGCGCGACCGGCCCGACGGCCCGGGGCTCGGGAGTGGCCATAGATGTGCGCGGCGATCATCCCTACGCAGCATACGGGGAGTTGAATTTCCGCAAGGTCGTGCAAGACGGTTGTGACATACTGGCGCGAACCATTGTGCGAATCGAAGAAACGCTGGTGGCCATTGAATTGATCCGCGAAGCCCTGCAAAAGATGCCCGAAGGGCCGGTCATGGCCGAGATTGACGAAGAGATACCGCCGGGCCGGCAGGGGATGAGTGCGGTGGAGGCGCCGCGCGGCGGGGTCTTCCACTGGATATTGACCGGCCCGGATAATCGGCCCGAGC
>JALGVG010000232.1 GCA_029819875.1 Candidatus Zipacnadia bacterium
GGCACAGGCCGCAGATTTCCCCGAGGAGTTCATAGTCGGCAAGTTCGTGCGCCTGGCGAAAAGTCAGATCGAGCAAGCCCGCGCAAGCGGTGATGAACAAGCCCTGCGCATCGCCGAGCGCGCCCTGCAGACCGGCCTGATCGCCTTGCAGACAGGGGAGGTGCCATGATGCTGTTGCGGCACCTCCAAGTCAACGGATTCGGGTGCTTTGATGATCTGCAGCTTGACTTAGTGCCGGGGCTGAACATCATCCGCGGCCCCAACGAGGCGGGCAAAAGCACGCTGCACCGTGCCCTTTTGACGCTTCTTTTCGAACGCACCGACAGCAGCAAGGAGGACCTGGTCAAGCAGCGCAGGTGGGGCCGGCAGGGAATGTATGTATTGGAGGCCGTAGTCGAACACGAGGGACGCACGTACCAATTGACCAAGGACTTCGAGCAAAGACAAACTGTGCTGGTGGAAAGCGGAGGCGAGAGGCTGACCGGCAGGAATGCCGAGGCACGCCTCGCCGAGCTTGTCGGCACCGGGTCGCGGGCGCTGTACGAGGCGACGGCATCCTTCAGGCAGGCCGACTGGGGAGCAATAACGAGCGTTGCGCAGGTTAAAGACCGCCTCAAGGCAGTGTTGACGGGGGGAGCGGAAGGAGTATCCGCCGAAGAGGTGCTCAAAGAGCTGGATAACAGGCTTACCGACCTGCTGAGGGGAACGCGCGGATGAGGCTACAAACGCGCGGGTGAGGTCCTGGCGGCCGAGCAGAGGCTTGCACGGATTGAAGAACGCCTTGCGGATGCTCGTGACCGCGAGGCCGGGCTGGAGCAAGCCAGGCGCACCGTCGAGGAAAGCGAGAAAGAGCTGGAGCAACTGGGCGCAGAGATAGAGGCACTGGAGAAAGCCTTGCAACATGCTGACCTGCGGCGCGAGGCCGAGGAGGGCAAGCAAGAGGCGGTCAAGCGGCTGACGAAGATAGAAAAGCGCCTGGAGCAGGCCGGAAAACTCCAGGATCGCATCAATGACCTGCAAGAGCAGCTTGCAAAGCTCCCGAACATCGACATGGAAACCGCTGCCCGACTGGAAGGGCTGAGCCAGGAGATGGCCCGTGTCCAGGAGGAGGCAGCGCGGATACAGCAGGACCTTGAGAAGTTCGGCCCCCTCGCGCAACAGGCCCAAGAGGCGGCGGAAGTTGAGCGACAGGCTCAGGAACTGGAGCAGGCCATGCAGGCTGCAAGGCAAGCCGCCGCCGGGGTGCGGAGCAAAGCCGCCAGGCTGGCGCTGGGCGCAATCGGTGGGCTGCTGGTAGCCGGCGGGGTGATTGGGTTTGCCCTGGGGGCGGGCTGGCTGCTGGCAGTGGCCGGGATTGGTGCTGCTGCGGTGATTGCGGCAATAGCCCTAAGGCCAAGTGCCCAATCGCTGCAACAAGCGGCCGAGGCGCGAGCCCAGTTGCAGAGCTTGCAGGCCCGGGTGAGGGAATACCGCAGTCGGCTGGGGGGCGAGCTGGCCAAGACCCGGGCAGAGAACTTTGGGCAACTAGCCGTTGCATTGCGGCGAGAGCAGGAAGCGTTGAACAAGCGACGCGAGGAACTGACCGACCGTGGCGAGCAATTGGCGGCGAAGTTGGCAAAGAAGCTGCAGGGGCTGGGAGCGGCCGATGTGGGGCAAGCCGCAGAGACAGCGCGAAAACGGGCGGCAATTGAAGCGCGCATCCAGACAGCAAGCGCCGAGCTCCGAGGCATCCTCGGAGAGCAAACCTTGCAACAGTTGCAGGAAGAGCGCAGCCAGATAGGCCTGGAATATGGCAGGTGGCAGCAAGAGCTGGAGCGGCCGGAGATCGCCGGCGCCGAGAAAGATGCGGTCAGAATAGAACAACTGCGTGCGGAACTGGGAAAGAAGCAAGCCCGCGTCCGCGAGCTGGAGGCAGCAGCAGCCCAGGCGCGGGCGCAATTGAAGGCTGCCGACATTGATGCAGAGGACGTGATCGTGCTTGAGGAGCAAAAGAGGGTAGCCGAGCAGCAGCTTGAACGCGTGCGAGAGCGCGTGCAAGTGCTGCAGTTGACACGCGAGCTGATTGACCGGGCGTACGCCGAGACGATGGAACCCGTTACCGAGTTGCTGTGGCCGCGGGCGGGAAAGTACCTGGCGCAGTTGACGAGAGGACGGTATCGCGAGCTGCAGATCGACCCGGACGAGCTTAAACCCGTGGTTCGCCTGCCGCAAAGCGGGCAGGGACTAGACCCGGCAGGGACGTATGACCTGTCCTGCGCCACGAAAGAGCAGGTTTACTTAGCGGTGCGGCTGGCGCTGACCGAAGTGTTGTGGCCTGAAGGGAAGGCGCCGTTGTTGCTGGATGACGTGTTGGTCAATTTTGATGCTGCGCGCAAGGCCGCCGCCCTCGACCTGCTCAGGGAGCTGGCTGCAAAGCGGCAGTTGATCCTTTTCACC
>JALGVG010000233.1 GCA_029819875.1 Candidatus Zipacnadia bacterium
TGCGGACGGCCCCGAAGCTCGCCGCCCGGGCATGGCATCGCGGGCCACAACCATCAGCAGCCCCAGGGCGATGAAATTGCAGACAATGGACGTTCCCCCGTAGCTGAGGAACGGCAGCATCATCCCCGTCGGCGGGATTAACCGCACGATGCCGGCAACCACGATAATACTCTGCAGCGCGAACATGGTCGCCAACCCGGCGGCCAACAGTGCACTGAATCGATCGGTAGCAGCCCAAGCTATCTGGTAGGCCCTGGCGGCGATAAATGCATAGAGCAGCAGCACGGCGACGCTGCCCAGTAGGCCCAATTCTTCCGCTATTGCCGCGAAGACGAATTCACCGCGGGCTGCCGGGATAAGGTCGGCCATCCCCAGGCCCAGGCCCGAGCCTGTTATCCCGCCGGCGGCAAGAGCGAACATACCTTCCCTGACCAGGCTCCCTCTCCCGTCGGCGGCATTCCACGGGCTTAACCACACGTTGAGCTGCTCACCCACAGCGGGGACGAGAACCGCTGCCAGCGGTACTCCCACGATAAACAGGGCCAGGCCCACGACCCCGTAACCCTTATGCCCGGTCGCCAGGTAAATCATGGCCACAAACAACCCCATGAACAGCAGCGCCAGCCCCAGGTCCCGCTGCAAGACGAATATTGCCAGGCAAAATACCACTGCAAGCAAGGTGGGCACGGCAAACCGCAGCTCCACGGCCGGCGTCTGCCTTGAAATGGCAACCCGCCCATTGCGCAGGTTACCGATATAGCCTGCCAAGGCGATAACCGTCAAGACCTTGGCTAATTCCGTGGGCTGGAACTTCACGAACCCCAAGTCCAGCCACAGTCGCGAACCATCAGCACCCACCCCCAGCCACATCGTCACCGCGATTAGCGCAAGGGCCGCAAAGGCGGCCGAATGCGCCAGGCACACCAGGCTGCGCACATCTACGATGACATAGTACACCAGGGCCATCAAGGCTGCACCCAGCAGTATCCAGATCACCTGGCTGGAGGCTTCAACGTGTTCGCCCGTGGCGGCATTACCCAGTCGCCACAGCATCGCCGTGCTCAGGCAACACAGCAACGCCGCGCACGGCAGCAGGAGATGGTCGCGCCGGCTGTCCAGCAGGTCCATCAGCAGGGCTGCGACAATAAAACCGCCTCCCACGCTCGCTGCACGGATACTGTGAGCCACGGGCTCGCCGCCGGCCAGGCAGGCCAAGGCAAGGGCCAGCATCCCCACCAGGGTGCTTCCCACCAACAAGCCTAATTCCAAGCGCTGTGACCCTGAAATTGCGATTACACCTGTCTGTCAGAATTTGCAGGCACGTGACCACAAACGATACGCCGCTGCCTGTTGGGAGACAAACAGCGAACTTGCCGCCTCGGGCAGTTCCTCAGGTCAAGACCGCCTCATTTGCTCGTTTACCCCCGCCGTGAACCGCAGCACCGTTGACCCTATAGTTATCTCATCGCCGTCACGGATGGGAACATCGCCAGTGACACGCCGGCCGTTGACGAACGTGCCGTTAGTCGAATTGCAGTCGCGTACCAACCACCGCCCATCTTGGAAAAGCACCAGTGCATGGTGGCTGGACACATAACGGTCATTGAGCACGATGGTATTGCCCCACTGGCGCCCAATGCTCGTCGTCGCGGCCAGGGGGAGGCGCTGGCCCGCGATCAACGCCCGCGACCTCAATACCAGCAGGCATGGCCGGCCGAGGGTCGCTCGCCTGCCGCTGGGGGAGGGCACTGCCGCCTGCTCCAATCTGCGAGTCCTTGGTGCGCGCACATCTGAAGTGGAGGTTACAGTGTGGCTTATCAGCGCACGGAATACGTGCAATATGAACGCGTAGATCAGGATGAGGAGTAAGTACTTGCCCAGTACAAGGAGGATACCGGGGGTCACATGCAGTCACTCCGGCTCAATGGTAAGAGATGACAAGACCACATGCTGCCCGCCCCCCGATATCAGAAGCTCGACCTTGCACGCTAATACACTTACAGCCTTCATCGAAGCACTCCTGCACCGGCCGTACCACGATCAGCATGGCTGCGCCTCTGGCACGCTTTCATGGCAATAGTGCCGCCGGCAAATACCCTATCGTCGGCAATTATAGCAAAAGCCACCTGCGGTGTACAGAACATCCCCCGACACCTTGGACCCCGCGCAGTGAGCGGCGCAGCAGTTTCCGCGGGCATCAAGCAGGCAGGATTGCGACAAGGAGGGTCGACAGGAACCGGCTGGTGAATACAATGACTGAAATCACAAGCTACCCCGGAGGACAGGCCGCCCTGATATGACGCCCACTCGGCCATGCGCCCCGGGGGTGCCGTGAGAATGTTTCACCAACTGAGGTACGGTGCCTGGCCTGTGCGCGGCCGTCCACAGGGATTTATGTGAATGTTTCGCTGAGGTTCTCGCCT
>JALGVG010000234.1 GCA_029819875.1 Candidatus Zipacnadia bacterium
TGCCCCCCAGCGTCATCTGGGAGGGCTTCACGGCCAGGGCCTTGCTTACTACGCCGGCATAGGCCTCCTCCCAGCCGGTGAAAGGCACCAGCGGCATGATGATGAACCGCACCTGGTAGCCGGCTTGCCGGCAGCCGGCCGCCGCCGCCAGGCGTTCATCCAGTGACGGCGTGCCGCGCTCCATCGTCCTGATGATCTGTTCGGCATTAAGCGACCATGTTACGATTACTTGCCGGCGACAGTCGGCGTCTCCTTGGAGCAGGTTTTCCACGGCCGCCGACTTCGTCAAGTAGATGAGGCGGGCACGGGGCCAGGCGGACAGGGCCGCGGTAAATATGCGCGAGTAGTTGGTAACGGGATCTAGTTGCAGGCCGTCCTGCACTTTGCCGCTGTAAAAGCCGACCACGCCGCGCTGTTGCGCCGTAACGTGAAACATGGCACCCAGGATGTCCTCGACATTGGTAAAGATGCGAACCGTGGGAGAGAATTTCACCCCCGGGCTTGCCGCCAGGTAGCAGTATGCGCAGTCGTAGAAGCAAAACCACGAGCTGTGATAAGCCCAGTACGGAGCACACAAAATGCCCCTTGCCTGTTCGGGGTCGACGTTTCTGTGCAGGGGTCGCCCGATACTGCCGAGCACCAGGGTGTGCTTACCCCACTTGAGGCGCTCAAGCGGCGTGTCGCCGGGCACCGGCAGCCGGTTGTGAGGTATATCCCGGCGGTCAATCACGTCCACGCCGGCGAATGCGGCAATGAGACGTTCGCAGTAGATGCGCTGGTACGGCAGGGCGTCGCAGCCACGAGTGAGTACAATGCGGTGCGGGCGCCAGCCCAGCCTCTCGGCGCGCACAGGCGCGGTCGTCATCACGGTGGCGACGATGTCACGGACCTGTTCAGACAGCAGCGGCCTGCTCATGGCTGGCACGGCGACGCCGCGTCACCGGCAAGCTCCCTCACTTCATCAACGGTGACAAAGCAATAGCCCTGTTCCCGCAAGCGGCGAACAATGCCCGGCAGGGCCCGGCGGGTACTCTCCACGCCATCGTGCAAGGCGATGATGCAACCGGGCCGGACACTTCGCAGCACCCTCTGCTCCACCACGGCGGGGTCAGTGATGGCATAGTCGCCTACCGCAATGACATTGTCCACCACCACGTGCCTGCAGCGGCGAGCCAGCTGGCGTATGTGAGCGTTGTCATGCCCGCCCGGCAGTCGCAGCAGATGCGGCCGGATACCGGTGGCCGCTTCGATGGCATCGGCACCGCGCTGGATTTCGTCCATGATCACCTGGTCCGCAAGGCCCGTCAGCCGCCCATGGCTGTAAGTATGGTTTTGGCAACTGTAGCCCTCGGCGACGGCTTGAGCCGCAAGGTCAGGAAAGTGTCTGACTTTGAAACCGATTGCAAAGAAAGTGGCAGGCACCCTCAGTGTGCGCAGAGTGCTCAGCAGCTTGGGGCTGTCATGGGCGAAGGGGAAATCATCGAACGCCAAGGCAACCGTCTTGCACTTGCCCACGAGCCTGCCGAGAGCTTCCCGGGCCTGGACGGCGTAAGGGTCTTGCGGGGCGGCCAATGCCAGCACCTTGCGATATTGGGAGATGGCCGCCTGCAGCTCGCCGGCTTCCTGCAGCAGCCAGCCGCGTGCGAAGTTGGCCTCGACGTGCAGCGGCGCGAGGCCAAGAGCCTGGTCTATCAACCGCCATGCCGTCTGGCGGTCACCCGTGCTGGCCGCCCGGCAGGCCTGTTCCACCAGGTCGTCGGCAGGGCCGGGCACGACCGGCCCTGCTGCCACCAGCAACGCAAGCAGAACTGACAATACCGACACAAGACCGCTCGCTTTCGTCTATACCAACGCCTTGATGCCGTCCAGGATGCGCTCGGCAGTGGGCATGTTCGCCTCTTCGAGGGTGCGGGCCATCGGTGGCGGCACATCATAGGCGGCCACTATCTTCATTGGCGCTTTCAAGTCGCCGAAGCACCGCTCTTGGACCTTGAAGGCAATATGTTCGGCAAAGCATCCCGTCTCCGGAGCCTGCTGGACGATCACCAGCCGCCCGGTCTTCTTGACCGATGCCGCTATGGTGTCCACGTCCAGCGGGATAAGTGTTCTGGGGTCTATTACCTCCACGCTTATGCCCTCCTCGGCGGCCAGCTCCGCAGCCTGCATTGCCCGGTAATACATGTACGAGTATGCTACCAGCGTGACATCCTCACCCTCGCGCGCTACCCTGGCCACTCCGATGGGGATGGTGTATTCCTCTTCGGGCACTTCCCCCAACTGGGTATAAGAGTGTTGGTGCTCGATGAAAACCACGGGGTTGTCATCGCGAATGGCGGACTTCAGCAGCCCCTTGACGTCATAAGGGGTGGCGGGGGCGATGACCTTCAGCCCCGGTATCATGGTGACAATCGCTTCC
>JALGVG010000066.1 GCA_029819875.1 Candidatus Zipacnadia bacterium
AGCTGAGCATTATGAATCGCCCAGCCGTTCCAGTCGTTGTAGGAGCATGCCTGCTGGCGGCCGCCTGCGCGGGCCCGGCTTGTTGTGCCTGGCAGGTTACCGAGGAGGGCCTCTGTGTCGTCGACACAGCTCACGCAATACCCGACAGCCTCGTCGTCTCTCCCGACGGCCTGCACGTCGCCTACGTCATCTCCCTGCTGGGACGCCAGGCCGTCGTTCTTGACGGCAAGACCGGCCCGCTGTTCAACGCCATCGCCAAGCCCGGCCCGGTATTCAGCCCGGACAGCCAGCGGTATGCTTACATCGCCACCGACGGTGTCAACAGTTGGGCAATAATTGACGGACAAAAAAGCCCTCCTTATGAGGCCATCGGGGCCGAGGGTGTCATCTTTTCTCCCGACAGCCGCCACACGGCGTTTGTCGCCAAGCGTAACAACCGCTTCCTGGCGGTTGTTGACGGCCAGGAAGGTCCGGAGTTTGACGATGTCGGCAGCATCTGCTTCAGCGTTGACGGCCAAAGCGTCGCTTATGCTGCAATCTCCGGCGGCAAAGCCTTCGTGATCCACAATGGCAAACGGGGGCCGTCCTTCGACGGTATCGGCCGCCTCCACTTTTCCCTCACCGGGCACCTGCTGGCTTACAGCGCCCGCGACGGCGAGAAATACCTTATCGTCATCAACGACAAGCCCGGCCCCAAGTACGATTCGCTTGCCGACAACATGCCCGTTATCAGTCCCGATGGCAAGCGTGTCGCCTATGTGGCCTGGAAGGGCAACCGGCCGGTGGTAGTGGTTGACGGCCAGGAAAGCCCCCCTTACGTGGGAGTCGTGGCCCGTTCCCTGCAGTTCAGCCCCGACAGCAAGCATGTCGCCTATGGGGCGTGGCTCGAAGACAAGAAACCCTTTATCGTTCTCGACGGCCAACAGGTTGGCTCGGCTCCGGGGCTGGCATTCTTGACTTTCACCCCCGAGTCTACGCGCCTGGCCTATTTCACCACCACCGAGCTGGGCCTGGTTGCCGTGGTGGGCAATAAGCGGGGGCCGGCGTTTGACGAGATCCTCAACCCGGGTTTCGTTTTCAGTCGGGACGGACGCAACTATGCCTATGCCGGGGCGTGGGCCGGCCGCTACTACGTGGCCCTCAACGACGAAAAGGGTCCGGCGTTTGCCGCCATCGGCCCCTACAGCCTGACATTCAGCCCCGACGGCGCGCACCTGGCTTACAGTGCGCAGTTGCCCAACGAGTTGTGGGTGGCGGTGCGCGACCACGTGGCCGACCGCCCCTACCGCGCCATCAACCGCCTGGCGTTCAGCGACGACGGCAAGCATTTCGCCTACGTTGCGTTCCGCGGTGACGGCGAGGTGGCCGTCCTCGACGGCCAAGAGGGACCGCTGTTCGATGATATCGCCGAGCTGGCCAGCTTCAGGTTCCAGGGCTCCACCACGCTGCGGTACCTGGCCCGCCGCGGAGCAACCATCTACCGTGTCTGGCACCGGCTGTCACCGCCGCCGGCCGGCTAGGCGCTGAAACTCTTCATTAAACGATGATGTTGTGTTATACTGTAGGGTGCATGCCCAAGTGGCCGGTTGTGGCAATATCCACCTTTTAAAATTCACCGAACTGATGGGAGCGTAACCGTTATGACCGAAGAAAGCCTGCAAATACTTCAAGATTTGATGTTCAAGGTCAAGCCCGACAGCTTTGTTACCGAACTGAATGCCTGGCAGGCCGAGTTGAAGGCCGAGTACCCCTCCGCCGGCGATGAGCGGCAGGCCGAGATAGCCGAGCTCATCTGCGAAAATGCCATAGACATGTGCTCGGCTCTCACCTATTGGAACCTGAGGGGAGCCTACAGCAGCGGGTCTGTAGATGAGGAAGTCCTCAAGGGCGAGGCGCAGCAGGCCATCGCCCTGCTCCGCGAGTGGGGCCGATCGGACTTGGCCGAGCGTGCAGAGCAGCAAATCGCCGCCCTTGAGGCCTCCAACCTGCTGAAGCTGACCAGGATGACCTTGTTCGGCGACTGCAACACGTACTGGGGCAACGACTACGCCGCCGGCCTGCGCGAGGCGATGCGCAAGGGCGCCTGCATGGTTACCACCAATCCCGTGCTGGTCAATATCGCCCGCAAGGAAGACCCCGACTACTGGACGCCCGTGCGCGACAAGCTCCAGCAAGACCATCCCGACTACGGTCCCACGGACCTGGCTTATGCCATGACCATCCAGGTGGTCGTACAAAACGCCAAGCTGTTGCGGCCCATCTGGGAGTTGACCGATGCCGCCATCGGCTATGTGAGCCTGCAGTTGTCCCCCAAGAACGCCACGGACGCCGAGCAGATGATAAAGGAGGCCAAGTGGGTGTGGGAGCAGCTCACCCAGGAGCTGGGCGGCACCCCCAACTGCGTGTTCAAGGTTCCCGGTACCAAGGCGGGCATAGACGTGGCCGCGGAACTGACCCGCTCGGCGATGGGGGTCAACGTCACCGTCAACTTCAGCCTCCCCCAGCAGATCGCCTTTGCCGGCGCCATCGAAAAGAACTCCAATACCAAGGTCAGCTATCGCACCCAGATGGACGGCCGGGTGGACGATCCCATCGGCGAGGAGCTCAAGGAGGCGGGGCTGTCGGACTGGGAGGAAGTCAAGACCTGGGCTACCACCGCCATCCGCCAGCGCGAGTACCGCATGCTGTGCTTCGAACCACAGCGCGGCGGCCTGGGCTTCAAGAAGAGCATTCCGCTTCCCGCATCCGGCCGCGGGCCGTGGAATATCCTGCGCGCCATCCACTCCGAGCCCGAGGTGCCCATCTTCATAACCGTGTTCCCCAACCGCCAGGAGGAGTTCGATTCGGAGCCGCGGGAACTTGATCCCAACGGCATGTGGACGCCGCTGCCGAAGGGGCACCTGGAAAAGCTGTACAAGTCCAAGCTCTTCCGCCAGGCCTACGAACCTGACGGAATGACAGTGGACGAATTCGATACCTACCTTCCAGTCGTCAAGACCCTCACCCAGTTCTCGGAGGGCTACGACGACTTCGTTGCCTGGGTTACGGAGAGATAATCCTGTCAACGGCCGCCTGCCGCAGACGCCGATTGCTGCGGCCTGCGGCAAAATCAACCATGCAACGCCCGGCGCAAGTCTTGGGGAAACCCACTTCATCAGCGAAGTGGGTTTCCCCGTATTCGGCACCTCGCACTAGAGGGTTGCAATGTCAGACGTTATCGCGATTCGCGGAGCTGCAGAGCACAATCTACGGGATATTGACCTCGACCTGCCCAAGAACTCGCTGATCGTCTTCACCGGCGTCAGCGGCTCGGGCAAGTCCTCGTTGGCCTTCGACACCTTGTTCGCCGAAGGACAACGCCTGTATGTCGAATCGCTGTCCACCTACGCCCGCCAATTCCTCGCGCAACTGCCGCGTCCCAAGGTCCGCAGCATCAAGGGCCTCGCTCCCGCCATCGCCATCAACCAGGCCTCGCGCAGCCACAACCCGCGGTCCACGGTCGCCACGATGACGGAGATCTACGACCACCTGCGGGTATTGTTCGCCGCCATCGGCAAGCCGCACTGCCCGCGCTGCGGCCGGCCCATCGGTGCCCAGAGTCGGGAAAGCATCATTGAAAGCATTGTAAGCTTGGCGCGCAGCCGGCAGGTCACTATCCTCGCCCCCGTGGTGCGCGGCCGGCGGGGCCAGTTCAAGGAGCTGTTTGCAGACCTCCACCGCCAAGGCTATGCCCGCGCCCGCGTCGACGGCCAGGTCATCAGGCTCAGTGACCCGCCCTTGCTCGACCGCTACCGCCGCCATAACATCGAGGTCGTCATCGACCGCCTTGGCGGCAAGGCCGGCGGTGGCAGCGACGCAACGGGCCATGCCCTCAGAACCCGCGTGGCCCAGGCAGTGGATGCCGGCCTCGAACTAGGCGAAGGCAGCATTATCGTCGCCTGCCCCGGCCAACGCGACCGGCTGTTCAGCCGGCAGTTCGCTTGCCCGAAATGCCGGATCGGCTTCCCGGAGCTGACCCATGCCAGCTTCTCGTTCAACAGCCCCCACGGGATGTGCCCCACCTGCGAAGGGCTGGGCATCGCCAAGCAGTTCGATCTCGACCTGCTCATTGCGCACCCCGAACGCGGGCTGGCCGAGGGGGCGATCCCGCTGCTTGGCTCCCTGCGCAACGAGCGCAAGCGCCATATCTACGAGGGCGTCGCCCGGCACTACGGCTTCGATCTGCATACTCCGCTGCGTGAGCTTACCGAGGAACAACTCAATGTTTTGTTGTACGGCTCGGGAGACGAGGTGATCGAGTACCGATACGTCCACCCCCGGCGGGGTTGGGAGTGGCGGCACGCTGCACCCTTTGAGGGCATCATCCCGTTGCTGATGGACCGCTACAAGCGCACCGGCTCGTGGTTCATCCGCCATGAATTCGAGAAAGTCATCGTGCAGCGCCAATGCCCCGACTGCGGCGGCAAGCGCCTGCGGCCTGAAAGCCTCGCTGTCACTATCGGCGGCAAGAACATCGCCCAGGTCGTGGAGCTTTCCGTCGCCGAGGCCCGCGACTTCTTTGCCGGCCTGCAGCTTTCCGATACGGAGGCGCTCATCGCCGAGGATGCCCTGAAGGAAATCCGCGGCCGCCTCGACTTCCTGGTGCAGGTGGGGCTGGGGTACCTGACCTTGGACCGCACCGCTCCCACCCTGGCGGGGGGCGAAGCCCAGCGCATCCGCCTCGCCGCCCAGGTGGGCAGCGGGCTGGTGGACTGCCTGTACGTGCTTGACGAGCCCAGCATCGGGCTGCACCATCGCGACCAGGCGCGCTTGCTGGAAACCCTCAAGCGCCTGCGTGACCTGGACAATACCGTCATCGTGGTGGAGCATGACGAGCAGACCATCCGCAGTGCAGACTGGGTGGTTGACTTCGGCCCCGGTGCAGGGCGCGAGGGCGGCCGCGTGGTGGCACAGGGCACTCCTTCGCAGATCGCGCGCTGCCGGCAATCACTCACGGGCCGCTACCTGGCCGGCAAACTGAGCATCCCTGTGCCTGCACGCTGTAGACAGGGGAACGGCAAGTGGCTCATCCTCCGCGGGGTGCGCCACCACAACCTCAAGAACATTGACGTGGCCTTCCCCCTCGGCTGCTTCATCTGCGTGACAGGTGTTTCCGGCTCGGGCAAGAGCTCCCTGGTCTCCGATACCTTGCAACCGGCCCTGGCGCGCCACCTGCACAATGCCGGCCGTACGCCCGGAGCATTCGATGCCATCGAGGGCCTCGAGCACCTCGACAAGGCCATCCTCATTGACCAGTCACCCATCGGGCGGACACCTCGCAGCAACCCGGCTACCTACACCAAGGTCTTCGACCACCTGCGCGCTCTGTTCGCCAGCCTGCCGGAAAGCCGGGCGCGAGGCTACAAGCCGGGGCGCTTCAGCTTCAACGTCGCCGAGGGGCGCTGCCAGGCCTGCGACGGCTATGGCGCAATCAAGCTGGAGTCCGACTTTTTGGCCGATGTCTGGGTGCAGTGTCCACAGTGCGGGGGCAAGCGCTTCGACCGGGAAACGCTCAGCATCCAGTACAAGGGAGCCTCCATCGCCGATGTCCTGGACATGGACGTGCAGGACGCCTTGGAGCACTTTTCCAACATCCCTACCATCAGGCGTATTCTTCAAACCCTCGTGGACGTGGGGCTGGGATATATCAAGCTCGGCCAGCCGGCTACCACCCTCTCCGGCGGCGAGGCGCAACGCGTCAAGCTGGCCAGGCAGTTGGCTCGCCCCGCCTCCGGCCGCTGCCTGTACGTGCTCGATGAGCCCACCACCGGCCTGCATTTCGAGGACGTCAAGCAATTGCTGAAAGTCCTGCATCAGTTCGTGGACAACGGCAATACGGTCATCGTCGTCGAACATCACCCTGACATCATCAAGACCGCCGATTACGTCATTGACCTGGGGCCCGAAGGCGGAGAGGAGGGCGGACGCATTGTGGTCTGCGGGACCCCCGAGCAGGTCGCGGCCTGTCGCGACTCGTATACCGGCGCCATGCTCAGGGAAGTGCTCCCCGCAGCCGGCCGCACGGGCAAGATAGCAGCCCCTGTCGGCTCCCGGCGGCGTTCCTCACGCACGCGGACGCGTTACATCGAGGTCCACGGCGCACGCGAGCACAACCTCAAAAGCATTGATGTCCGTATTCCCCGCCAGGTGATGACCGTCTTTTCCGGGGTCAGCGGCTCCGGCAAGACCTCGCTGGCCATGGATACCATCTACGCCGAGGGGCAACGCCGCTTCGTCGAATCGCTGTCCCCGTATGCTCGCCAGTTTGTCAGCCAGATGCCCAAGCCGAAGGTCGAACGCCTGGCCGGCTTGTCGCCGGGTATCGCCATTGACCCGCGCAACACCGTGGTAACGCCCCGCTCTACGGTCGGCACGGTCACCCAGATTTACGACTATCTGCGGGTACTTTATGCGCGGCTAGGCACCCAGTACTGCCCCGTCTGCGACGTCAACCTCGGCTCCGCCTCGGTCGCCGACATCGTGGATCGCATCATCGAGCGCTTCCGCCGCGAGCAAACCCTCATCCTGGCACCTGTACGGCCCTCGGGGACGGAAGAATACGAGCCGCTGCTGCAGCGACTGCAACGCGAGGGCTGGAGCCGCGTGCGCGTGGACGGCCAGGTGCATAGGCTGCCCCTGCGCCAGCCCATTGACCGCCGCACGCACCACGAGGTGGCCGTCGTCGTGGACCGCTTGCAGCCGGCCAAGGGGCGCCGCGCGCGCATCGCGGAGGCCGTGGAAGCCGCCCTGGCCATCTCCAGCAGTACCGTCATCGCCGCCCCGGCCGACGGCGGCGACGGCGAGGTGACTTTCGCAACACAACTATCATGCCCCCAATGCGGCCGCGCCTACGAGCCGCTGACGCCCCGCGACTATTCGTTCAACCACTACCAGGGTTGGTGCCCGCAGTGCGAGGGCCTCGGCGTGGTCAAGGGCATAGACCCCCGCCTCGTTGTACCCGATGGTCGCAAATCGATCCGCGAGGGGGCTATCGCCGCCCTGGGGCCGATAGAGCGCGGCTCGCTGCTGGAGCGGTTGCTGGCCGCCGTAGCCGCCGAGGCCGGCTTTTCGCTGGACCAGCCGTTCGACCAGCTTACCACCGAACAGCAGCAGATGTTGCTGCATGGCGGATTGCAGCAAATCGCGGTTGATCCGGGCCTTCGCGTGCGGTTCAAGGGTGTAATAACCGCCCTGCAGGAGGCGATGCGCCACGAGAGCCGCCTCGGCGGGCTGCGCGAGCGCGCCGACATACCCTGCCCCCGCTGCAAGGGAGGACGGTTGGACGACGAGGCGCGGGCGACGCGCTTCCGCGGCCTGACGCTGCCCGAGCTTTGCAACCTGTCGCTGGATGACTGCCTTGATTTCTTCGGCAGCCTGCGGCTCTCCCCCGCCGAGGCGCAACGCGCCGTGCAGGTGCCCGAGGAAATCTCCGCCCGCCTGCGCTTCCTGTGCGAGGTGGGCCTGGATTACCTGACGCTCCATCGCGAGGCTGCAACCCTATCGGGCGGTGAAGCCCAGCGCGTCAAGTTGGCAAGCCAACTCGGCTCCGGCTTGACGGGGGTGATGTACGTGCTCGACGAGCCGACGGTGGGCATCCACCCGGCCGACAACGAGCGGATGCTGGCCGCCCTGCGCCGCCTGCGCGACCTGGGCAACACGTTGCTGGTCGTCGAACATGACCCCCAGACCTTGCGCAGCGCCGACCACATCGTGGATTTTGGCCCCGGCGCCGGCCCGGCCGGCGGCACTATTGTCGCCCAGGGCACCTACAAGCGCATCACCCGCAGCCGTTCCCTGACAGGCAAGTACCTGGCCGGCAAGCTGGCGATACCGGTGCCAACACAGCGCCGCCCGCTGCCTGCAGGCGATAACGAGGGCTGGCTGACCCTCGAAGGCGTCACCCACCATAACCTCAAGGACATTACCGTCCGTATCCCGCTGCGAGTGCTGACGTGCGTGACAGGCCCTTCCGGTTCGGGCAAAAGCTCCTTGATCAACGAGGTGCTGTACCCGGAGCTGGCCTGGCGGCTGCATAACGCGGCCCTCACGCCGGGACATTTCCGCGCCCTTCACGGCGACAGGCAGCTTGACCGTGTCATCAACATCGACCAGTCGCCCATCGGCCAGTCGCCGCGCTCCAACCCGGCTACCTACGTCGGTGTCTTCGACTTGATACGCCGCTTCTACGCATTGCTGCCCGAGGCGCAGGTTCGCGGCTACACCGCGGGGCATTTCAGCTTCAACCGCCGCGGCGGGCGCTGCGAGGCCTGCCAGGGGATGGGCGCCATCTGCGTCAGCATGCACTTTCTGCCCGATGTCTGGGTCACCTGCGAGCAGTGCCAAGGACGTCGCTACAACCCCGAGATCCTCGAAATCAAGTACCGAGGCAAGACGATCGCCGATGTTCTCGAACTCAGTGTCGGAGAGGCCAAGGAGCTGTTTGCCAACTTCCCGCGACTGCAGCACATGCTGCAGGTCATGTGCGATGTGGGCCTGGACTACCTGCCGCTCGGCCAGTCGGCGTTGACCCTCTCCGGCGGTGAGGCGCAGCGCGTGAAGCTGTCCCGCGAACTGGCACGGCCCAGCCGCGGCCACGCGTTATACCTGCTCGATGAACCGACTACCGGCCTGCACCCGGACGACATAAACAAGCTGTTGGCAGTGCTCAACAGGCTCATCGAGGCCGGCCACACGGTGCTGATTATCGAGCACAACCTCGATGTCATAAAGACCGCCGACTACGTGATTGACCTCGGCCCCGGCGGCGGGGACCGCGGCGGGAAGGTGGTAGCCAGCGGGCGGCCCGAGGACATAGCCGCCTGCAACCGCTCGCCGTTGGCCCCGTACCTGCAAGCGGCACTGCAGGCCAGCCCCCGTGCCCCGCGCAAGCTGCCAGCCGATGAGCCGGCCGGCCGTCTCCGGCGGCCCGTGGCGTCAGCGCCGGCGGCGGCCAAGGCGCCGTGGCAGGTTGACGGCCGCCGATGGCATCTCACCCGCCGGCCCGAAGCCGGTGGACAACGGCAATGGGAGACCGACCTGCTGCAATGGCTGGTCGAACTGGTGCGCGGCCTGCAGCCGTCCCCGGAGGTGGATTGGGCGGACCCGCGGACGGTCAGCATCCGTATCCCCGGTGCAGACAAGCCGTTCCTGCGGCTTATGACCTATCACCAATGGTACTTGGACTTGCGCTTCAATACCGCCAAGGGGCTGTTCGACGCCGCCGAGGTGGCCGACGAACTGGGACTGCGTCCCTGGTTCGAGGTGGAGGGAGTACACCGCTACACGAAGGGACCTCGAGTTCGCCTCTATACCCGCAACCCTCATCATGACATGATCGTCATGGAGGTCTACAAGCAAGCCGAGCTGGACACTGCGGCATTCAACCGTTTCCTGCGCCAATGCTGGGAGGGCTACGTGCGCCTCGTGAAGGCAGGTGACGAGCAGTGAAGGCCGGGCTGCCGCGGCGGCTGCTGTTCGAGGTGACAGTCACCTGTCCCCGCCTGGACGGGGCCTGGGACCTGCCCCTGGAGCAGTGGCCCTCAGCCAACCGCCTGCCGCCCCTTGGCCTGCTGGATGGCGAACAGGCCTTTGCCGACGTGTACTTATCCTGGAATGCAGCCGGGTTGTTTATCGCTGTCCGGGTGCCCAAGGCCGGGCCACCGGTGATCAATCGCCAGCGTCCCGAGGGTGGTGACAGTCTGCAGGTGTGGCTGGACACCCGGCCTGATATTGCCGGCAGCCGGGCCACGGAGTATTGCCATCGCTTCGTGGTGCTGCCGGGCGGAGCCGGTCCCCGCCGCGACCGGCCCAGCCTGCTGGCCGCCCGCATTCCGCGCTCACGCAGCCGGCCTGCTCGTCACCTCGACGGGCATGCGCCGGTGCGCATTCAGGTCAGTGAGCAACATTACTGTCTCATCGCCTGTCTGGGGTCGCAGATGTTGGGCGACTTTCGGCCGCATGCCGGGGCGGTGCTGGGGTTCAACTACATGGTGACCGACGTCCCGCGCGGGCGCCAGACATGGTCGTCAGGCCCTCCGCTGCCCTTCGACCGTGACCGGCGCCTGTGGGCTCGCATCGCACTGGTATGAGAGGCGGCCTCGGCGCCCCTTACACGCGGATGTTGAGGTCCTCTCCGCACTTGCGGCACTTGCTGTCGTTCACCGCTCCGCTGACGCCGTACATCCCGTCGCGGCGGATTGCCACCTCCCCGCAGCGCGGGCATACCGTGTCGGAGGTCCCCTCGATGGAGATATTTCCCACGTAAACGAAGTCCAGCCGCTGCTTGGCCAGCTCCCAGGCACGCTGCAGCGTGGAGGCCGGCGTGGGGGGAACGGTAAACTTGTATGCCGGGTAATAACGCGACAAGTGCAGCGGCAGCTTCGGACTGAGCGCCGCCGCCCACCGGAATATCCGGTCCAGCTCCTCGTCACTGTCGTTGTAGCCGGGAATAATCAGCGTGGTGATCTCCACGTGGCAACCGGCAGCCAGGGCTATTTCCACCGTGCGGCGGGCCGGCCATGCCTCGCCCTTGCATAGCTGCCGGTAGAAGTCATCCGAAAAGGCCTTGATATCCACGTTCATCGCATCAACGACCGGCAGCAACTCGCGCAGGGGCGCCTCCTCGATGATGCCGTTGGTGACCAGCACGTTCTTAAGCCCCGCCTCGTGTGCCAGTTTCGCCGTATCCTGGACATACTCGTACCAGATAACCGGCTCGTTGTAGGTGTAGGCAATGCCGATGTTTTCGCCCCTCGCCGCCTGCTGCTTTGCCAGCGCCACCGCCTGCTCCGGTTCGAGGTGCCGGGTAGGTGGTCGCCCCCGCGAGATGGACCAGTTCTGGCAAAAGACGCACTGCAGGTTGCAGCCGAACGTGCCTAGCGAGAGGATGTCGCGCCCCGGGTAAAAATGGTACAGGGGCTTCTTCTCAACCGGGTCGAGGGCCACCGAGGTGACTTCGGCGTAGTTGAGGGAGCGCAAAACGCCGTCCTGGTTCTCCCGCACACCGCACACTCCCGTCTGCCCCTGGCGGATCTTGCAGTGCCACGGACACAGCGTGCACCGCACGTCCCCGTTCTCTGTCTCATAGTACCGGCATTTCTTGAGCATCATGCTGCCTCGTAACCAAGAGACTCGTCGCTGAGAAAACCGAATCTACTGTATTGTCGCTCCCAAGCTCGTCTACCTTGGCTGCGACAAGCAACCCCAGGCAAGCCCGTGTTTCCTATTTTTCCAGATCCCCGAATGGTGCCTCTCCCTGGATGCTTTGCACTATCTGGCGCACTTCCTCTATCTCGTCTTCGGTGCCTACCGCTACCAGCCTTGTGGCGCCTTCGGCCCCGCAC
>JALGVG010000067.1 GCA_029819875.1 Candidatus Zipacnadia bacterium
CACATCAGCCGCCTGGCTTACTTGCGATGGTCCAATGCCCTTGCCACGTTGGCCGTGACCCTGGCCGTCGTGGGTGTGACCACCACTGATGCCTCGGCCGTCCACGACACCTCCGCCACCGCACCGACCTGGCTGTTGGTCATCGCCCTCTCTCAGACCTTCCTCACGGCCGTCAAGGCCCTCGGCGAGCGCGAGCCTGCGGGTTTTCGCGCAAAGCTTTCCGCCCTCAAGTCCGCCTTCGTCGTTGAGCTGGGCTTCGTGGCGTTGACTATCCTGCTTTATGTTCTTGCCGTTGTGATCATCCGCCTTTGATCATTCGCTGATCAACCGGTCCGCAGCCATCTCGACCGGCTTGGCGGTATTATTGCGTTGATGCAGGGTACAAGAACGAGTTGGTCCATGCCGGCTGGTACTGGTGGTGCTGGCCCGCGTTGATTGTCTCCACCCATTCCTCGTCGGTCATCCTGTGGAAGTCATCTGTCTTGAACTCATAGTAGCTCATCACCAAGCCCATGTACGAGTCTGCGTACGGCCCCTCCTCGATGACTATCCATATCGGGTACAAGGGACCTGTGCCTACATGCAGGACCTGGTGGGTGTTGCTGTCGGTCATCACGTCGGCCACCAATGCCGGCCGCTCGCAAGCGATACGGTTTGTGAAATGATGTATGAGCCATTGCCCGAATGCCACAAGCTTGAAGCGGGCGTTCTCCCCCATCAGGTCATGCCAAGGAATTTCTTTGCCCGCTAACTCCGCCTCGGCACAGATGCCCAGGTTGTGGCACAATGTTGCCAGGTCTTCCATTCCCGCGAACCCACGGTTGTGAAGGTCACGGGCTAGTTGCTCCATCCGCTGGTAGAACTCTGGCACTGGTTCGACGAACACCCGGTTCGCACCGGCTCCTGCAGGTGTCATCGGTTGCTTGGCGTACAGCAAGAACGCGTGCCGCATCTGCGCCCAGGACGCCAGGGTCGTGTTCAGGCATTTGTCCTGCCACGCCTCGTTTTTCATAAACGACGGCACCCTCCCCCGTGGCGGAGACAAAACTTTTCTCAGGGCACCAATCCAGCCTTCGTAAATGCTGTCATAGTGTCCCTCGCCCACGGAGCCGAACTCCTGCCGTAGATTGCGAAGCTGTCTTGCCAATGGCGGGTACTTGGCAATATCCCCTTGCAGGTGCCCCATCGCTCTCTCCGAGCCCAGCAGCGTCGCGGCAACATCAAGTCCACTGGCTAGCAACCGACCCATCACGTGTGGGAAGACGGTCTCTTGCATTATCTGTGCATCCACGATGTAACGCTCACCCATGAACTGCACGTACTTGCTGGGCAAATCCCCGGGGTTCCACTGCAGCACCGGCATGATCGCGGAGACGGGGTACTTGTCCTTTGCAAACTCTCGCCTCAGAACTGATAACGCCTCGTCTGTCCCCAGGTATGGCCGCCGTCCATTCGCGTATCTGTGCGGCAAGAGCATGTCCGCAACAATAGCCACGCCCCAGGGCGTCAAGCTGTCGGGCTTTCCCATGAAGAAGGCTAACTCGCTGTTCAGTTGGTCCCATTGCTTTCGCAGTGACTCGTTTCGTCGCATTAAAAGCCCCAGCAGCGCCGCTTGCCTCAGCTTGATGTCAGCTTCCTGCGGATCATCCATGGCCCCCGGTATCACTGGCAAGATCTGGCGGCTCAACCACTTGACGGCGCGGAAGTAGTCCGCCCTCTCCCTGTCTATTCCGTACGCGCCGCGTACTCGGTACATGGTGAAGTCCTCGTTCGGGTAATAGCCCGCTTCGCTTGCATCGCGCACTTTGCTGGCTAGCTCCCGCGCCTCCTTGGCAATCGTGCGTGGCACTCGCTCTCCCAGCAGATCAGCAGCAACCGCAAAGAACAACAAGTTGCGGCGTGCTGGTTCAGCAAGCCCTTCCTGCCGCTTGCGTGCCGTGTAGTCCCGCGCTGCAGCAGACAAGAAGGCCTTCACCAGTTTTCTTGTAGTCGGCATCAGTTTCTCTCGTTCGTATTCCTGCAGTCCGGCTTGGAACAGCGATCCGAATACGTAAAGAACGGCATCGGTGGTAATAAACCCCTGGGGCGCATGCAGGTAGTCAACGATTGTTGCACACGGATAGTCCGCCAATACGATAAACTTGTTTTCGTTGAACAGGCGCTTGGCTTCCTCCGAGAGCCTCGGCGGGTAGGGTATCTGTCCCTTGTGCCGTTCCAGTTGATAGGCCGGCCTATCCGGATGCTGGGGCTGGTGCCGGCCAACTCCCTCTCTGGGCGGCTTTCCCCATGCCAACTCGCGCTCGCACCGAACCCGGTACCCAATCGCAGCAACTATGCATACACAGCCAACAATGACAACCACCAGCAAGCGCTTCGTTGCCGATAACATTGCCCTCACCCACTTACTTGCCGGCAGTTGGCATGCATGCCGGCGTCGCTTTCCGGCTCCGCACATTGCCGGTGATATCACCAACCGTAATGACACCTAGGGCTACCGAAAGTTCCCCTGAAACCGTCCACATCCAACGCCCACCAATAGCGCGGGCTACCTGTCCGCCAGACAGCCGTGTGGTCTACCACCTCAAGGCCCGGCCGGCTTGCTCCCAAAACTTCTTCTCGTCTTTTCTTTTTTTGGGGAAAAAATGAGGACAGAGCGATGTTTGGTTGTTATTGTCGGCTGACATACACCTCCACCTTGCCGATAAGCCCCGAGCGCACCGCCTCCTGCATCCAGGCGTACGAGATATTGCAGTATCCTTCGACCGACCCCACAAGCCATCCCTTCTGCCGTGCCTCGCTCATGAACTCGTCGCGAATGACCTGCGCGGCCAGGGAGTTGGTCACCTCGACCACGATCTCGTTGTCGCCCGCAACAACCGCATCGGTAATATCAACCTTGTGTGGAGGCCACAGCACCGTATCAACGTACTGCCCGTTGACGACAACCTCGGCCACATCACGTATCTCCGGCAACTGCAGGATAACGCTGACATCCGATCCCACGTATTCGTCGGCCAACTTCAGTTTGAAGACATATGCCACGGTACCCGACAACTCGCCCAGGCCCAGCTCCGCCCACGGTACGAGCGGCACGGGCCCTTGCAGCGGTGGATACTCGCCTTGCCGGATGACAATGTCGCCTTGTTCGATTACGTAGGACTTGTCCACCTCCGCTTTCTCGGCGGCCTCCCATACGGCCACTACCAGCCGCTCTTGCTTCTGCCTGTATCCTGTCTCCTCCGCCACCGCCGCGCCCTCGCCGGTCAACGGCCGCGCCACCAGTACGGCCGACCCGTACGCCGGCAGCTTCAGCTTCAACCGCGTCGCCTCGTTGATCTCCTCGTGCACCGCCGCCGGCTCGATCTCCCCGTCGGCCGCCTCCCATCTCTCGATGACCAGGCGCTCTTGGCTGATTATCCCCAGCTCCGTTTCGATCTCCTTGCCGCTGGTGTTGAGTAGGAAGTGGATCATCGCCTCTTCCAGCGGCCGTGTCGTCAGCATTAGGTCCGCGTTCATCTCCAGCGGCTGCAGGCCGTAGTGACCACTGGTCACCGACAGCACCTGCACCAGCTTGGGTATCTCGCTCTCCTCTGCCACCAGCACTGCATCCCGCCGTATCTCCTGGGGGAGGAACTGTTCGCTCGTGCGCGGCCCCAGGTACGCGGCGGTCAACCCGTCCCACATCGGCCAGGTGTCTTGCAGGCCGCTCATCGTTTCTCCGCTGCGCGCCTCCTCGGAGACCGCGTCCATGAACCAGGCATCGGCCAGCAGCTCCCCCATGGCCTGCTCGAACCGCTCCTGTGCTTGCCACTGGCTGCAAATGTGCGGCGGCTGCCCGCAGAAGCACACTCGACCACCCGCGCGGTGAAACTCTACCAGTTTTTCCACCACCGACAAGGGCAGAATCGGCGTCTCGGGCACCAGCACCGTGGTATAGATCTGCCCGGGCGTCTCTAGCGACCCCTCGCCGATCTCGGCCTCCACAATCGCCGTCGCGTTTATGAAATCAAACGCAGTCTGGCTGCTCAACAGCAAGCGTGTTATCCGCTGCAGTGAGGCCCACGCCGTCTCGGCACCCTCCCCATGCGGCTCGGCCCAGAACGGCTCGATGGGGTAGTACACGGCGATATCGGCCAGGCCCCTGCTGCGACGCATCAGCACTGAAAGCCGCCCGACATACTCGGCGAAATCCTCGTAGTAATCCCAGAACGGATTCCCGTCACCGATATGACAGAAAGTCCCCAGGAACTTGCCCTCCGAGGTGTCGCTGACCACTGCCATCGGCATCAAGCAGTTGACCCCCAGCGCGTACTGGTAATCCGCCACCCAGCGCATCTGCCCGAAGTTCAACCCGAAACCATACACCGCGTACGATTCGCTCGTAACCAGGTTGTCCCACACGCTTCCCTCTTCGCCCCCTTGGCCGTGCTTGAGGTGAGCTGCTGATGCTGCTAGCAACGGGAAGCAGAAGTTCTCCTGGCCGGGGAAGATCTGCCGCCAGATGGTGTCAACTCCCGGGGCATGAAGCTCCCCTGCCGTGCGAAAGAAGTCGCTGAAGCGACCCCGCACATGGTCGGGTAAATTGTCTTCTCCGCCCACGTGTCCGGTGTGAATAAGATCATGCTCCGCGCACCAGTCACTGATCTGCTGCCAGTACGCCTCCTTGAACAGGTCTACCACCACGTCGGTGTACTCGCAGCGCAGGGCGACAACCGCCTCTTCCGGCCAGCGGCCGACCACCTGCAGACCGCTCGCCTCGGGCGCAAACAACAATGGCAGGTACGGGCGAATATCAAAGCCCTTGCGCCGCTGGAATTCCTCGAATATCCCGTCCGTGTAGGGTATCTCGGCCGTTCCCACCTGGCCCGGATGCCTCGTCTCGTCTGTGAATATCCCCGGAATAACGTTCCCGAAGAACTCACCGCAGTATTCCGCGTACCGCTCGTGAGTTACCTCGATGAAACGACGCACGCACGCCGGATTCAGCGTATCGGGCACGTGCGTATCTGCCGGGCGTTGAGGCGTTATGCGCTTGACCGTCATCAAGCACACGTGTGTTGTCCCGTCCGGCAGTTGTGCCCCGCCCTCTTGTGTGCGTTCCAACAGTTGCAGGCTGCTATCCTCCCTCACGGCAACTGCCGCTACGCACTGGTCATCGATCGCCGTCAGCTCCCCTGCCTCCACCGTCTGGATAGTCAGCACTTGCCCGTAGAATTCCGGGTGGTTCTCCATCACCTTGCCTTGAGCATCACCGCTGGGCCATCCTCCCTCGTCGTACAACCACATGTACAAGCCCTCAGCCTGGGCGCACTGCGCTGCATAACGTACCAGTTGGAAGTACTCATCCGACAGGTACTCCGGCTCGCACCCTCCCAACACCCCTGCCTCAAACTGTTTTGCTATCGGGTGCAACACAAATCCGCCTGCGCCCTTTTCCTTGAATTCGGCAACCTGCCGGCCGATGACCTCGCGCGTGATGGGGCCGTTCCACATCCAGAACATCATGGGGCGGAAAGCAGCCCCCGGCGCCTCGAATTCATCCCTCACGGACCGCCGTCTCTCATCGTTCATCCTTGTTGCTCCTTGCCATTTGATGTTTCCGCCGCGTATAGGCCTGGCCTACCTCCGCTACCCACATGATGTTGGGCCGTTGCATGGGGCCTCCACCACTGGGCTGAAAGATCCGCCACCGGCGGGCTCGTGTCGGTAGTATCTTCAGCACGGTGTAAAACGTCTCCGGATTCGCATCAACCTGCGCCACGGTTATCCACCCCGCCTCCGCCTCGTCGTACACCTGTACCTGGAAGGTCCGGGACACGTACAACTGCCCGTTATCCACCGGCCAGACAATCACCACCCGATCGATTGTCTGCGCCTTTCCCAGGTCAATTTCTATCCAGTGATCAGCCGGCACATCCTCTGATGCCCACGCAGCGTCGGTCCAGTGAGTCCCGGCAGGCGGCAGTGTCACTCCATCGTTTAGCGGGTGTGGATCGTACGCCTTGTAGTTGCTGTCGGTCGTAACAGTGGCCCTCACCGCCAGGTTGTCCCACTTTTCGAACTCCGGGTGTCCGAAGTAAAACACGTTCACCGGCTCGCTTTCGCGCTCTCCACCCACGCCTTTTTGCAGGATGAGTCGCGCCCTCACCGGGTACGCTCTGGCCTCGGCGTCCGGCGGAATTATAACGGTGAACTCACACGCCCCCGTCTGCAACGCGCCGGCCTCGACCACCTTCTCCTCCGGCCGTAGTTGCCAGCCGGCCGGTACCGTCAGGTATACCCGCGCGCGCTGCGCCTTGCTACTGAGGTTTTGCACCTCGACTTTCAACGTGCGCTCTGTATCGCGCAGCGATGCGCTGTCGGCCGTCAACTTCACGCTTGCCGCTTCGCTGGTAAATGTCTGCAGGTGCGCCATGGTTGCCAACTGCCGGTCGCCCACCTGACTGCTGACAATCAGCGTGTCACTCACCTGCCTGCCGGTCGGCGTTCCCGCGGGCAGGGCCATGCTTATGCGCACTTTCCGACTTTCTCCGGGGCCCAGCGGCTCGTACTTGACTTCGCCGGCTCCTTGCTGTTCGCTGCCTAGCACCAATCCCACCGGATCGGTGGCCTTGTTCCCCGCGTTGGTCAGGGAGATAACCCACGCCACCTCGGCCCCCGGCATGGGGTCTCCTTCCAGCCGTGCGAACAGTTTCAGACCCTGCAATATCATCCTTGCCCGCTGCAGGTATGACCGTGCAATGCGGATGTCTCTTTCCAGGCGCTGTCGCTGCTGCGGGCTGGCATCACCGGCAACTTGCAAGTCTCCAACCTTCTCGGCAAGGGCCGACAGCTTCTCTGCCCATTGCTCAGCGCCCGCTCCCCCGCTCCGCATCTTGTCGGCCTCCGTGTTCAGGTACTCCGCCCACTGCCTTCCGTTCATACTTTTCTCGCTGCCCGCCCCGGGCAGGCGCACGCTGCATGACGCCGTGCGTTGTCGGCCTAGCGCCTCGGCCGCCAGTTCCACGCAGCCGGCGGCTACCTCGGCATGGCGGCCGATGTGAACCGCCGCGCAGTCTTGGCCACTGAGCGTCACAGTCACTACCACGTTTTTCCCCTGCCATTGCAACGGCACATCCAGGCCCGTGACCAGGTCAAGGGCCCCGCTTCAGCCCCAACTTGCGGGCCGCTATCCGCACTTTCGCCTCCCGTTTGCTTTGCGAGCTGTTGAATATCGTAAAGTGCAGGTTCCCGCCGGCGGCGTCACCGAACCGCTCCACCCAGATGGTGTCATCGTCGCAGCCGGCCTCCGTCAGTACCTGCCAGCCGGCACTGGCCACCTGCCGGATGATCGGGATGAAGCGCACAAACAGTTCGCGGTCGCGATTGTACAAGTCCGGTTCATGCCAGTATCGCAGAGTACTCCACTTGTCCGTCTTGGCGTCGTAAACGCTGCTGTTGAAGCAGGACGGATACATCCCGTAAAACAGCGACCGCCGGAAGTACAAGTCCATCATCTGCCGATCGAACTTGTAGAAGTCCACGTTGTTGAGCAGCAGGTAAGGCCGCTGCCACGCCATCCACCTGAAGCTATTGAGTGTTGCATCGCTTTGCGGCTGGTACTTGCCGTCCCTCAGCCATACTATTTCCGTGCCGGGCACGTCCAGGTATGGCGCCAGCCACGGCGTGCTATGGTACACCCAGTTGGCCATCAGCAGCCGGCCGCGGGAGTGCAAATCCTCCGCTATCCACTTCACGAATTCCCATGTCGAAAACCACTGCAGGATGCCCGGACGCTTGCTTGCCGCCTCGAACGTCAGCGGCGTGTCCACGTAATCGAAGTGCTTGGTATTGCAATTGACGTAGTAGCCCCATCCCTCGATGCTGTCCAGGTACATCCCGTCTATGCCCGGCCCCGGCTCCGTCCGCGGCTTTTGCCCCCGCGGGCCGAACTTTTTCTCCGCCTCTTGTGGCGTGTAGTTTATATGAGCACGGTTCTTTACACCCTCTTCCGTTGGCAATTCCGGGTCGATGTTATACGTAAATTGTGCTCCGTCACACCACGGCTCGTTGCGGAAGTCCATGTACAGCGTCCCGTCCGGGCCTCTGACTCCGCACGAATCGAGGGCCAGCGCACATGCCTGTTGAAACGAACTGTCGCTCTTCTTGTATGTATCCACGTATTCGATCGCTGCCGTGTACGTCCGCGGCACCTGCTTGGGCATCGGCATCCACCAGCTCATCGGCTCGATGTAGGGGAAGCTGTACACACCCAGCGTGTCGTCAAACTCCGGGTTTGGAGCCCCCTCCTGGTACATGAACCCGAAATCTTCGGGCCCCTCCACCTTCGCAATATCGGTAAACGGCATCCAGATACCCTCTTTCATGGGCCGCTTGACAAAGAAAGAAGGAAACAACGCCGCATACCGCGCGCTGGCAGTGCGAAAATCCCCTCCGCCGTCAAATATGTAGAACTCGAACGGCGCCTTGGACGGAAAACGCTTGCACTGCGCCGTAAGGCCGAAGTCAAAGCTCACGCACAGCCGCTCGGCACCGCCATCGTACAGCAGCCGCGAGACCGTCGGCTTGTCCAACCGCGTGGCCACGGCTATACCGTGTTCCGCCGACTTGGATACCAGCGCTATCGGGTAAAACGAGTGCTTCATCCGGGCACCGGCGCGATTGTTGCGCAGGTTGGCGTATTCCTGCCCCCTCTGCACGACACGCTTGTTGCGCACGTCATCCCACCATACCAGCCCCTCAGGCGCCACCGGCAGCGCAAAGGCCACCGACACCGCCCGGTCCTGCCCCGTCAGGTCCTCTATCTCCCCTTGCACCCTCAGGGCAAAATCAACCCGCTCTACCCTCCACGTCAACTGCAGGCCGATCTCTTTAAGCTCTGAAGGGCGCCGCCAGCGGCCGCCCCTTGCACAATCGCGCACCAGGAAGCCGCAATAGCAATCACGCCTGCCGCCCATCCCCTTGCCCGCCAGTTCCGCGCTTGCCGCATCCGGCGCCACGTTCAGCGCCACCCCCTTCCCCTCAAACCTCTGCGGCCGCGTGCCGTAGCTTGGAGACTCCAGCACCGGCATCGTCCCCCCGTCCAATACCACTGCCTCTACCGCTTCCAAGCCTGCCACCTCCCATGTATACGTGTCAGTAAGCCCCAGTTGTTGCTCGTACATGCACAGCACTATGCGCGATATGTCGCCGCGCTGGTACTCCCTGATATCGTCACTCAACCGCACCCATCTGCCCACCGGTACTTCGTGCCGATGAAACTGTTGCTTGTTACTTCCCCGCTGGTACAGGACAATGCTGATATCCTTGCTTGCGACATTGGGATTGTCACTCGTCACCCGCACCCAGCATTGCAACGCCGTGAACTTAGTTAGATTAGGCCCTTGTCCTTGTGGGAACTCAATGCTTGCCCCGGGGAATCGTTCTTGGCCGTCGCCGTTGTTCGTTACGATGAAGCGCGCCGCCTTGCTCCCGCTGCGCAGCGGGATGCCCTCGGGCAAGGCTGCCGCTTCGGCCCTGACGCCCTCACTCGTCATCCAGGCGCTTGCCGGTGCCATCAGGCTGAGTGTCTTTGCACACGCCGGCAGGCCTGCCATTACCAGCAGTGCCGTCAATACCCCCACATATCGCATAGCAACTAGTAGATGAAGCCCAAAAACGACTCTTGTCCGCGACAACCTCCCTGTCTTGGCCATTTGATACTCGCTCCCCTTGTATCTCTTGAATCTGGCTTGCCCCGCGGCCGAAGCGCAGTTCATGCCGGCGATCCCCCATCGCGGCGAGTTACGGCTGGCTCAAGTAGATATAGATATTTACAGCCCACGCTGCGACGATGATGCCGGCAATCACCTTGACCGCCTCCGGCCTCCCCAGCCAGGCCGGAATTACGCCTCGCTTCGTGATGATGCCGTACAGGCCGGCGGCCAACCCGATGCAAGTAATTACGTAGGCGACCGGGCCAAGTACATTTTCGCGGGCGGCCTGCACCACCCTCCCTCGCGCCATCAACGCAAATGCAGTCGTCATCCCGCAGAACGGGCAAGGCAAGTGCGTAACGGCGCGGAACAGGCATACCCTGTACGGCAGCCCGTTCACCAGCCCCGTACCTGCAGCATTGGGTATCAGCAGCCAACTGCCGGCCAACACCGACGCGCAAACAACAAAGACAACCAGCGCTTCGCTTCGACCGCTCACTGTCTAACTCCCCGGGTATGTGCCCCCCGCCGGCACCGGGTTGCAGGTTACCCCCGGTCCCGCTGTACCGCCCTTGCCGATGCCTCCGGCACCGTGCATCACCCATTCCAACTTCCACGCCCGGTTCCGGTTGTCCTGCTATATTGTTCATTCTCCGTTGTTTAGCTGTGGCTGAAGATAACGTCACCTGGCGGGCAGGAAGCAACGGCCGGGAGTAGAAACCTACCTCATTGCACAACCACCAGCCCCACGGAGGTGAAGGGCCTTGTTTGACATCGACTGGAACAAGTACCGGTTGGTTGACCTCTCCGTAAAAATCAGCCCTCCCGGCGATCCCGAGCGCCCCTTCGAGGTCAAGCCCGGACGCCTGGCGGATGATGCACTCAAGTACGACATCACCAACACCCACACCCACGTGGGCACGCATGTTGAATCTCCCCGCCACTTCTACATGGAAGGCAAGGGCTGTGAGGATTATCCTCTGCAGCAGTACATGGGCCGGGCGGTGTTACTCGATGTCCCCGACGCCGATGGTTGCCCTCGAATCGAACCCTCGGTGCTCGACGAAAAGGTCGGCTCGCTGCTGCAGCCTGCTGATATTCTGCTGCTTCGCAACTCCGACCCTCGCCGCGAACAGTTGTCCCGCGATGACTATCCGCTTATAACGGTTCAAGCCGCCCGCTGGATGGCCGACAAGGCAATCAAGATGCTGGGATTTGACGTGCACTTCAGGCTCGGAGCCGATGTGAGCGAAGGGCGGCAAATCCACGACATCTTGCTGAGCCGCAATATCCTGCTCATCGAAGTACTCGACCTTGCCGGCCTGGTCAGGCAACAATTCTACTATATCGGGCTGCCCATAAACTTCGTCGGCTTGGACAGTGCCTGGTGCCGGGCTGTGGCAATCGAAGATAAATAGCGCCCCGGCCGCCGGCTTGCTGTGGCCTTGCAGCCTATCGCTGAACAGGTGGTGAGTATCCATTATGGGTAATCCTCCGGCGGGTCGCTCCAGGTCCGCCCCCGGCCCGGCCATCGCCTATATCGTGGAGCAATTCCCCTCTGTCTGGGAATCCTTCGTCACCCGCGAGATGCTGATGGTCGAGGAGATGGGGTTTAGAGTGATTCCGCTGGCACTTTCCGCACCCGAGCAAGAGCCGGTTCCCTCCGCCGCCCGCAAGTTGACGACAATCACCATCTACTGCCCCCCCTTGGTCAGTGCAGCCATGCTCTTCTGCCAACTGGCCGCTGCCGTGCGGTACCCTGTCGGCTATTTCAGCGCGCTGACCTTGCTGCTGCGCCTGGCAACACAACACCCTCGCCATACCCGGGAGCTGGTCGCCTCCTTGCTGACAGCCGGCTGCTTCGCTGCGCGCCTGTCACTGCGCCTGCGGCATATTCACTGCCAATTCGGCGGCATGCCGGCGACCGTTGGTATGCTTCTGGCCGAGATGCTGGGGTTGGGTTACAGCGTGGCCTTTCATACCCGCGACATATTTGCCGGCCAGGCAATCCTTGTCGCCCACAAGATAGCGGAGGCCGAGTTCGTGACGGTCTGCACCGATTACGGCCTCAGGCGCCTGCTGCGCCAGCACCAGTTGGTTGCCACGGACAAGATATATCTGATTTATCATGGCACCGACACCTTCACCTTCCGCCCTGTTACGCGACAGCCTTCGCCCGAGCCGCTGCTGCTGTCGGTCGGGCGCCTGGTGGAAAAAAAAGGCTTTCCTATCCTTCTGCGGGCTTGTGCGCTCCTCCGCCGCCGCGGCGTGGACCTGCGCCTGTGCATCGTCGGCGATGGCCCCGACAAGGCGGACCTCGAACGCCAGGCTGCCGGCCTCGGGCTGGCCGACTACGTGCAGTTTGCCGAACCCATGCCCCAAGAGCGGCTTTGCTCACTGTATGCAGCAGCCGACGTCTTCGTGCTGGCATCCGTCGTGGCTGAAAATGGAGACCGCGACGGCTTGCCCGACGTCTTGGTGGAAGCACTTGCAATGGGGATACCAACCGTGGCCAGCAACCTGGGGGCTATCCCTGAGCTTATCGAGAACGAAAAAACCGGCCTGTTGGCAAGGCCCGGCGATCCCACCGACCTCGCCGACAAGCTTGAACGGGCGATCTATGATGAAGTATGGCGTGACCGCGTCTCGCGCCACGGCCGCGAAAAAGTCCTCCGCCAGTTCGACGCCCGCCGCAACCTCCAAGTACTTGGGGCCCTGTTCCGTGAAGCCATGGCCCCGCCCCGCAGACCCACCCGCTCCGTCCAGGTAGCCGACGATGGCCCTTGAAGCCACCCGCCTCCTGTCGCCGGTATGCCACTTGACAAGAGAATACGCCGGCAATAAGGTCAACGCACCTGTATCCAACCGACGTACCGGTCTCGCCCGCCGGGCCGGCCCCTGTCAACAACCATTTCGTTTTCGTTGCGTAGGGCCACCGGGCATCCACCACCAAAAGTGCGTTCGGACGAAGTGTCTTCTGACACCTCGCCCGAACGTGGGGGGGAGACCACTGGTGTATATTTTGCGCGTCGAATATGGGACCTTGTCCCTTCCGACACGCTCAAATTGTACCCATATTGCACTTATATTAAAACTGTCTTTCACTAAAGATGAGAAAAAATTTCTACCGTAGAGCAAATGGCGCTCACATCGGAGCAGATGACATGGCACCTGCATCCCAACCTGGCCTTCGTTTGCGTCTCAATACCCCGACGCTCGGTCTTCTGCTGGCCGTCGGGTATACAGCCTGTTGGTCTCTCAATTTCATTACCTCCAAGTATGCAATGTTTGCCTACAATCTGGAGACCTTCGGCACCCTCTGGTTCGCGATGGCCTCCTTTTACGGTTATGTTTATCTCAAGCTCACTGCTCGGGGCAGCCTGCTTGCTCACTGGCGCCGGGTTTGGCGCCCGCTGTTGGCGGTGGGGGTCATCAACGGGTTGGCGAGCCTGGCCGGCTTTGGTGCCGTGCGCATCATAGACCCCTCCCTGGCCGCATTCTTCGGGCGCAGCCAGATAATCTTTTCCGTCATCCTCGGATGGGTTCTGCTGGGCGAGCGCCTCAACATTTTGGAAACTGTGGGCGGCGCAATTGCCGTCGCCGGCCTGCTTATCTGCAGCTACAAGGGCGGCCACATCGTGCTTATGGGCCTGCTGCTCAGCCTCCTGGGAGCGCTGGGGGCCTCCTTGCAGTACTACATCGTGAAGGCGACTACCAGGCAGGTGGATCCCCTGGTGATGGTCTTTTTCCGCACATTGCTGGCTGCACTCACGGTGGGCACGGTAGCATTCGCCACTCACCGGTTCGAGTTTCCTCACGCTCCGCTCAACTTTCTCGTCCTGTTGGTCGGTGCGTTTTTCGGGCCCTTCCTGGCCCATGTCCTGTTGTTCCGCGCTCTGGCCTATATAGACTTGACCAAGGCCACTCTCATCCAAACCACGAACCCACTGTTCGTGATGCTGTACACCGCCACGTTGCTCCCTTTGCTCCCCGGCATTCCCCACGGCGTGCGCCTGTTTCCGACGCCTCTTCAATTGGTCGGCGGCACGATATTGTTGGCCGGCATAGTCGTGCTTGTGCTGGGAAGTCGCGCCTCCGTGCGCCCACAGGGCAACGAAGGGCCTTAGGGGATTTTCACTGTAATGACGGTCGCGGTCTCGCTGCCCAGGATATCAAAGGCTCGCAGCATCACGTTGTAGGAGCCCGGCTTGTCGTATGTGTGCCACGTGCTGATCGTCGCCAACTTGGGATTGCCGCGCGTCCGGCAACTGTGCCATTGATTGCCAAACACGTCCCCCCGATGGTTCCAATCCACCGCCCAGTAATCGAGGTACTCGCTCCAGTGCCCGAGGTCCTGGCTGGTGAGCTGTGCCTGCCGCTGAGCATTGGGCCGGTATCCGGTTAGTTCGATTGCGACCCGCCGCGGGCAGTCCGGGTCCCGGCGAACAGCTACCTGCACGGTACCGGCTTCCTCGTCCACCCACGGCGGGAGATTGCCGTTGCTTACTCGCTGAATCTCGAAATCGCCCACCTGTCGCTGCTTGCAGTCGCTTGCCTCGCCCATCTCCAGCAGCCGCTTGCGCGCCACGTGAATCGCCCACCGCGACGTGTCGCACATGATCCAGCGCCGCCTAAGCCTCTCGGCTACTACGCCGGTCGTGCCCGATCCGCAAAAGAAATCAGCCACTATGTCGCCCTCGTTTGAAGATGACAGGATAATGCGCTCCAGCAAGGCCTCCGGCTTTTGCGTGGCATACTCGGTGCGCTCATGAGCCATGTTGTTGATAGCCGCAATCTCCCAGCAATCGGGACACTTCTTGTCCATCCCCTTCATGCGCAGGCTGGTGGCCGGCACCAGCACCGGCTTGAATACGTGCTTGTTGCGACGCTTGCAATACCACAGAATTGTGTCATGCTTGCGCGGCCAATATCGCCGGGAACTTCCGCCCAGACCGTATATCCAGATGATTTCGTTCAGAAAATTCCGCGGCCCGAATATTTCGTCCATGATAAGACGCAGGGCCGAGTTGGTCCGCCAGTCACAGTGCAGGTATATGCTCCCCGTGTCAGACAATAACCGGTGCATCAATACCAGCCGCTCGTACATGCTTTGCAGGTAGGAGGCCATGCCTTCCCGCCATTTGTCGCTGTATGCAGGGCCCGAAAACCGACCCCTGCCCTCACCCCCGTTATGCCGTCCCGTTGCCAGTGGAAATTCGGCACCGGTGCCAAATGGCGGATCAATGTAGATGAGGTTGACCCTGCCGGCCAGTTGCGCCATCAGCGCCCCCATTACATCCTTGTTGTCCCCCCATATCAACTTGTTGCGCCAGCCCTTGCCACTTGCCCCGTGGCCCTCGACGATCTCCACCGTTTGCAGGGGGGCCTCGGCATATTCCACATCGCATGTTTTCCCCGGCCAGACCAGTTCAATGCGCTTGCCGTCGGAATTGGATGGCTTTGCTCGACGCACGATTGGTTCCCCTTCTTGTTGTGCATCATCTAAGTTCGCCCGCCGCCCTGCCGGCTCCTGTTTGCCCCGCCATGAGCAGCAAACTCCCCTGCCGCCCGAAATCGCTTGGAAAATGTTTGGAGGAGAGTTGACCTCGGACAGCGAATTCAGCACACCATAACCCGCCCCTATGCATCTGAAGCAGGTGGTTGCAATGACCCATGCTCACAAGCTGCCGCCGGCCGAGTTTCAACAATGGGTAAACAGCCAGGTCAACCGCAGCGAGAAAATTGTGTACACAGGTGAAAGCCTCCGTGCCGTGGCGATGCCCCTCGGCGGCATCGGCTGCGGGGAATTGTGCCTGGCAGGTGACGGCAGCCTGCGCCAGTGGCAGATCTTCAACCAGGTCAACCACAATTGTTTCATACCCCATTCATTCTTCGCCGTCCGAGCAGCCGTTGCCAGGGGCTTTTCCCCGGTGGCTAAAGCGCTCATTTGGGACGGCCTGCACGACGACGAAGATTTCGACCCGCCGGCCTCCACCAGCGACCACCTGGTGCCCTCACAGCTCAGGGCCATGATGCAAACGCTCCCTGCCGTCGAAGGGATTGAATATGTCGGCCAGTACCCTATCGCCACGCTGCGGTACCTTGACGGCAAGTTGCCGGTACAGGTGAGCCTGGAAGCGTTTTCGCCGATGGTGCCGCTCGACCCTCGCTCCTCCGCCTTCCCTGCAGCCGTCTTCAACTTCACAGTGTCCAATCCCGGAACCTGCCGCGTGCACGGAGCATTGCTCGCCACCCTGCAAAATGCTGTCGGTTACGACGCTGTCAGCCCTGTCATCGGCACCCGGTGTAATTGTTATGGCGGAAACTACAACGAACTGGTGCAGGACGAACAGGTTACCGCTATCTACATGCGCAGCTTTCAGGTAGCCGGTGACGACCCCGGCTTCGGCTCGATGGCGCTGGCTACTCTCTGCAGGGGCTGTTCGACGGCTGTCCAATGGGATGATCTGGCCGCCCTGTGGGAGAGATTTGCATGTGGCGGTAGGCTGGATGAATGCAGCACCAGGGGGCCTTCACTTCCAGGCAGCACGTACAACGGCGCCTTGGCCGTTCCCTTCGCCCTGGAGCCGGGCGAAAGCGCAACTATCACCTTCATCATCGCCTGGCACTTTCCCAACCACTACGTCAACTGGGGGCAAGCACACTTCGGCGTCGTAGAAGGCAAGAACCGCTATTACATCGGCAACATGTACAACAACTGGTTCTCCAGCGCCCTGGACGTCGTGCAGCAGCTTGCGACCCGGTTGCCCGCGCTGGCCGAGCAAACGCGCCTGTGGCGTGACACCTTCTATGACAGCACCCTGCCCTACTGGCTGCTTGACTGCATCAGCTCCCAGACCTGCACCATCCGCACTCCCACTTGCCTGTGGAACGAGGACGGCTCGTTTCACGGTTTCGAGGGTTGCTGCGGCGCCAGCACTAATAGCTGGTGTGACGCGGCCGGCTGCTGTCCACTCAACTGCACCCACGTGTGGAACTACGAGATGTCGTTGAGCAAGCTGTACCCGCAACTGGAACGCTCGATGCGGCGTACCGACCTCATCGTACAGCTCGGCCCCAAGGGTCAAATCCCCCACCGCACGGTGCTGCCGTTCTTCCTACCGCGATGGGGTGGTGATGACCCTGAGGGAAGCATCCTGGCCTGCGATGGCCACTGGGGGACTATTCTCAAAGCCTACCGCGAATACCGCCAGGGAGGAGGGCTTCCCTTCCTGCACGAGGTGTGGGAACCTATCAAGCAGGCCATGGCCTTCGGTATCGGCAAGTGGGATCCGGACGAAGACGGTGTACTGAGCGGCGCACAGTGGAACACGTTTGACTTGTTCTTTCATGGAGCCAACGCCTTTTGCACCGGCCTGTACCTGGCAGCCTTGCGTGCCGCCGAAGAAATGGCCAAAATCCAAGGCGAAGATGAGCTGGCCGCCTATTGGCACAGCCTGTTTGAAAGAGGCTCGGCATGGGTTGACGAACACCTCTTCAACGGCGAGTACTACGAACAGCTTTTCGATCCCACCGAAGAGGGGGCGGACCACCACCAGTACGGTAAGGGGTGCCTGACTACTCAACTGCTCGGTCAACTATGGGCCCATGTCCTTGACCTGGGCTACATTCTCGATCCGGCCAATGTGCGCAAGACACTTCACAGCATCTACCACCATAATTTCTGGCACGACCTCCGCGGCCATCTCCAGCAGCCCCGCGTCTTCGCCGACGAGTGGGACAAGGGGTTGCTGGTCGCTACGTGGCCGCATGGTGGGCGCCAGGCCCAACCAATGCTGTATGCTGATGAAGTATGGACATCTTTGGCGTACGAAGTGGCTGCGGAAATGCTGTGGGAAGGGATCACCGACGAGGCATTCCATCTTGTGCGGGCTACGAGGGAGCGGTTTGACGGCACTCGCCGCAACCCCTTCAACGAGGTGGAGTGCGGCGACCACTACGTGCGCCCGCTGGTCAACTGGGCCATTCTGGAAGCCGCCTGCGGGATGGCTTACAACGCCCCTGACGGCAGCCTGCGCTTTGCGCCCCGGCTGACGCCCGACAGAATCCGCTGCCCGTTCGTCACTGCTGCCGGTTGGGGCACTTTCCACCAGGTGCGCGGTGACAACACTCAACGAGTATCCTTGGCGATAAAATGGGGGAGATTGGAATTGAAGACGCTGGGGCTGGAAGTTCCGCAATCCGCAACTAATCTGCAACTTGAGGCTTCACTGTCGGAAAACGCCGTGCCGGTGCGGTTTTTTGGCGGTGACCCTAGGGTCACTATCGAATTGCCCAGCGAGTTTGTCATCGAGGCGGGCCAGACGCTGACAGTGGAGATTACCTGGTAGTGGCAATATCGCCGAGGGAAGCAGATTATCGTTGCAGACAAAGAAGAAGGAGCAAGTGATGAAAATAGGCAAGGTCACAATCATCTTCCAGATTGTAGGTGCCATGATGAGTATCAGCACGATGGGAACCGCGGACACCACCTATAGTACCACACGCGCATACATCTACGGCGAAGGCAACACCATTCGCACCATGGCTCGTGACGCAGGCGACAGCGGCATTGTCCAACTGACGGACGAACACACGCTGGTGAGCAAGGTCGGCTTTACCGTTTATGGCCAACTGATAATGAAGCCGGGGGACAAACTGATAGTCT
>JALGVG010000068.1 GCA_029819875.1 Candidatus Zipacnadia bacterium
GCCGGTGCAGCCGACGGCGGGGTGGGCACGTTGATAGGCTCAACCAATGTCGCGCTGATGGTTATGTCTATAGGGCCAGCGGCTGCGGCGCCCGGAGCTGCAGCGGCAGCCGCGGGACCTGCTCCACCGGGCGGCATGCCGGGTGCTCCGGGACCTGGGCCGCCCGGTCCACCGGGCATCATCCCCGGCATTGCCGGTGCACCGGGTCCACCGCCTGGGGGGCCCATAGCCGGCCCGCCCGGCATCATACCCGGCCCGCCCGGCGGCCCCGGCATTCCTGCACCCGGCCCGGGGCCTGCAGCGGCTGCTGCGGTGGCGGTGCCGACAATGGCTCCCCCGCTCACTCCCGGCCCGGAGTATGAAATGTTGGTGATATCCGGACAGCGCATCAGGTTGAGCAAGAAGCGCTTGAGGTCATCCCAGCTTTGTACGGTCGCGGTGAAGCTGACCGTGGTCGGAGTAATGGTGAAGCTGGACACCTGGGCTTTATTGCTGATGAACTGGTTGATGGCATAAAAGCGGTCGAAGAACTGGCCGCCGCACTTGTCCGCGGCCTCGATGAATGCGATCTTGTCCAATATCGGCTGTATCCTGCTGCGCTCAGCATTGGCCTGGTTATTCAACTCGGTAGCCTTATCGGCATCCGGCTGAACCTCGGCGATCTTCGCCTCAATGGCAGCCTTCTGCTTGTTGAGCTTGTGGGTCCAGCTTGTCATCACGACAATCGTCGGGATGATAAGCAGTACCATCAACACAATAAGGCTCTTATTGCGACGGGCTACTGCGAAGTGCCGTGGTAGCAGGTCTATCTTCAGCACAGTTAGCCTCCCTGCAGGCGCTCAAACTCCCGCTATTCCCTGCCAGTCCGCTGCAAGCGTGCTGCTGGTTTTAGTCTACCATATCTCGCATTGCCAAGCCAATAGCCAGCGTGGCTACGGGCGCAATGTCACGCAAGTAAGCCTCTATCTGGGCATCTTCGTCGATGCTCAGATGCTCGAACGGATTGCCGACCTCTGTCTCGATGCCGGTTTCTCCGGCAATGAATTCGGCCAGCCCCGGTATCAAGGACGTCCCGCCGCACAGTATGATGCGGCTGACTTCCTCGTTGCGATGCTGGCGGCGGTAATACTCCACGGAGCGCTCGATTTCGGTGGCAAGGTCCAGCACCACCGGCGAGATCGCCTCGTATACTTCTTGCTTGGCAATCCGGATATCCTCAGCAACTTCGGGGCTTATCTCTTCCGTTGCGACGGCCGTTTCGACCTGCGGTGCCGTTCCACCTTCTTCACCGGCCGCGGCGGGCTGTGAACCGCCCGAAGGACCGGTTCCGCTGTAGGCTCCGGTCAGGTCCGCAAACTGGCACTTGAACTGTTCGGCCTGCTTTTCGTCTTCCGCCAGGTTCTGGCGGATTGCCGAGGTGAGGGCTTCGCCGGCGGTGGGGACGGTACGCACGAAGTTGAGCGTGTTCTTGCGCACGATGTAGATGCCGGTCTTGGTCGCCCCGATGTCGCACAGCACCACGACCTGGTCGGCATACTTGCCGTCAACTGAATTGACCAGGGCGCGGCTGATTGCCAGCGGTTCGATGTCAACGGCAAGAGGTGCCAGCTTAGCCCCCCGCAAGGCCTCGATATGAGCATTCACCATGTCCTCTTGGGCCACTGCAAGCAGCACCTGCATGGTCTGCTCATCAACGGGCAGGTCGGGGTGCTCAATCGGCTCGTAGTCATAGATGACGCTGTCAACGGGGAACGGAGTCTGGCGGTCGAGTTCCCACTTCACTGCTTCGGCCAGTTCCTTGGAGCTCATGCGAGGCATATCAGCAATTCGCACAATGCACGAAGTGTCACCACCAACCGCACTTACGGCCAGCCGGGCTTTCAAGCCGTGGCTGCTGATCATCGCCCGCAGCGCCTGGGCAACCGCGTCGGCATCGGTGACAACGCCGCCGGTTACACTACCAGGGGGTGTAGGCGCCACGGCCGGCGTGCCGACAAGCTCGATACCGCGCCCCGAGAGCCGCAACTCGACAACTTTGAGTATTGCGTTACCGATATCTACGCCTAGGACGTGTGTCCCCCTCCCAGGCATTCATAGCGCCTCCTCCGGTCAACTGACGACGGGTGCAGACACGATAATACAGGGTGAGTTTACCCCATCTGCACACCGATGTCAAGCATTCTGCATATTCAGCAGCCATTTGCGGTTGCTGCCGGCTTTTGTCAGACCTTTGCTCCTTCGGCTCTTGTCATACCGTCTAAGGGCCGGCACCTTTGCCGCCGGCCGGCTTCTATCCGTCTACGCTATTGGTAGTCGCCTGCACTTGCGGGACCAGCGTCGCATAATCAGGAACGAACGTTGCGCAGTAGATGTCAGCAGACTGCTTGATGTCCGATCCATTTGCTGCCGGCAGCCGCAAGTCATACACCGAGCGGGCGCTGGACCAAAACAGCCAGTAGCGCACTGCATGAAGCGCCGTCCCCGGCACGCCGCTGGCCACCTGGTACACCTCCTGGACGACACTCAACGGCCCCTCCGAGGTGACCGTGTCCACCGCCACCGGCACTTCTTCACTCCAGCCCAGCACGCGATGCGTCTCAGTGTGAGCACTCCCGTCAACCGCGCTGTTGTAGGTGATGCGGAACACGCGGCCCTCGGTTCCCGGCGGGAAGGTGATGATGCCGTCGGTCGAGTTGACATAGCTGACCCCGCCGTACGCGTTGAACGTGCCCGTGGCGCGGTCATATATTTCGATGGTCGGGTTGCCGCTTACCGGAGGCCTGTTCACCTGCACCGACAGGGTCCACGCCCGGTACATGAACGAGGTGCGTCCGAAGTGCGGCGGTGCGGCATGTGAATAAGTGCGCCGCCAAAAGACGCTCAGCCGCTTCTGCTGCACCACCGTGCCGGTGGGGTCTGTTTCCAGGAAGGCGTTCGGGCAATCGTCGTTTGCTCCGCTGGTGGTCAGCCGCCAGATGAAGGGCGTGTAATCAATGTACAGCACGACGTCAACCAGGCCGGGCGGCATTCCCGCCCCGCCGTTCGCCACGGGCGTAGTGTTCAGGGCGCAAGATACGTCCGCCGGATTGTTCGGGTCAAACAACGGCCGGGAGAACGTCACCGTGCCGGCCGCAGGGTCGATCTCCATGGCCGGCAGCGCGGGCAAAGGATTGACAGTAACTGTGCCTATAGCGCTGGTCAGCGGGGCCTGTATCCGGTACACGCCGCGGGCCTGGTCGTACGCATCAGGCTGCGACCAGGAGATGGCGTACATTTCCGGCGCCAGCGTCGCCCCGGCATATACCAGCCCGATGTACAGTTGCGGGTCTCCGAGAGCAGGGTTCGGGGCACTGCCGAAATCGTCCCCCAGCCCGTTGTCGTGCACCATCCAATCAAGATGCCGTGACGAGAACGACTGGCGCATCCCGTCGCTGTTCATTTCCTCGCCCGGCCAGGCAACCGGCACACCGCCGCTGAAAGCCACCGGCGGAAGCCTGTCATTGTTCTGCACGCGCGGGAAAGTGAGCTTGCCGTAGTTGACCGTCGGATCGGTCATGAGCACATTGGCCGTGCCCGGATCCACCATCGCATACTTGACCCAGCAAATATCGGCATTGCCTTGGTAGCGCAGGTACCCGGAGAAGAACACGTGGACCTGGGGGGCGGCGCCGGGGCCGGCATTCCAGTAGAATGCCGAGGGATCCTTGGTATATACAAAGGGGCCGTGCGAGGGTTTCTTGATGGAAATGCCGCTGCTGTAGTCGGTCACGACGGTGCTTGCGGCATCGGCCGGTGCGGAGTTGTCCACCGGCAGCGGCCCCTCGTTGTCGGCCGTCGAGCCGTCGGCCGGGTCCCAAGCCCAGCGGAAGTAAAGACGCTCTCCGCCGTCAGGCCCGCTGTGCCAAAACAGCCAGTGGTAGCGGTTGCCGGTGGCCGGGTTGGTGACCTGGGGGTCGGCAAAGCCGCAGGCGTTTTCATAGCGCAAGCCCGAGGCGTAGATATACCCCGGTGCGTTCGGCCATGTCGTGGCGCCCGGTGTGTTTCTGTCATACTGCAGCGCCGAAACCGTGCCCTGGGTGGTAGCTATGCTGCGATGCCAGATCAACCACTGGTTGCCATCGGCATCTTCATAGGTTACCGGGGCGCTGTTCACGGTGCCGGGGTTGGTCGCCGCCTTGTCGGCGGTGACGGCGGTAGCGACGCTGTTGCTCCACGCAAACCCGCGGTAGTGACTGGCCCCGCCGGGACCTATCGGCGCGGCGTTGGCTACCAGTATGTTCAATGGATAGCCAGGCATGGCCGCGGAGGCGGGGCTTGTGCTTGGAGGCGCCGCTCCTCCGGGCATGGTCGCGCCACTGCCGGAAACGCTGTCGCGGTTCGATGACCACAATACCTGCAGGTTGGTGACAGCACCCGACGGGGCGTGGTCCATGCGCAGCACCGGGGTGGTATCTGTCGAATAATATCCGCTATACGGGAAGCGCGATTCGGCTACACGCAGGCGGGTGTTAAAGGCGAAGACGGGCTCGAGGGGTTCGTCAACTCGCGGATCGAAGAAATTGTCAGCCACGCCGTCACCGTCAACGTCTCCGGCCGTCAGTACTGCGCCGCTTGTGCGGTCAATGTACTGCAGGCCCGGCACCCCGTTGTTTTCCAGGTAGGCAACGTATTGGCCCGCGTAGTTGCCGGAGGCCTGCCCCAGGGGCACTGGCCACCCTGCGAGGCCGCGGCCTTCGCGCACCCCACCGCTGTAGCCTACTCCGCCGGCATCGTTGGCATACGCCGGTGGGAAGACTCCGCCAGCACCATCCAGCCACCACGAGAACGTATCCGGCAGCAGCGGGTTGGACAGCAGCCAGCGGCCAAGCGTGCGGTTCCTCAGCCCGGCGCCGGCGGCGGTGAGCACTGCCTCGTCCACCTGCACGCTGTAGCCGCCGGCCAAGGGCATATTGCCCTCGTTGCGCGTCAGTGTGGAAACCGCGGCCGTGTCGGAGCCGAACGCGGCGCGCCCCGGCGGCAGTCCCGGTACTCCGCCGGGTGAGACGGTGGTATCAACCAGGTTCGCGTCCACTCCCGGGCTGACGCGGCCGATGTCCACCGTATCGCCGGCATGGGCAATCACTGCATGCTTGAGCACGCTTATCTGCAAGTCGTAGACGTCGAACTCTTCGCACGCGAGGTCGGTCTCGGCGACCACGTTGGGCACGGAAGTCACCAGGGGTGTGCCGTCAAACGGGCAGAAGGTGGGAACCTGCCCGTAATAAACCGCCCCGCACGTCGGACAGTAGGCATGGGTGCCTCCGTATGCCGTTCCGACCGCTGTGGTAGCCGGCAGCGTTACGCCTGACAGCGGGTCACGGTAGAATACATCCCACTTGCCGTTGCCGTTCTCGTCATTGTACACCATCATCATGCCGCGGTAGCCCCAGTTGGCGTCCAGATGGTTGTCGAGCGTGGGGGTCGGATCCGAGGGCGGCTGATAGGCAGGGACGTCTATTTGCACGGCGCGGATCGCCGTCTGGTTCGGCCCCAGCTTGGTCGTGGTCCCAGCCGGCGTGTCTATCTTCACGGCGCTGGCAGGGATGACCGGGCGCACCGTGGGCCGACCGGCCGCGAACAGGTCCGGCGGAGGCGTAAGGCTTGTGACGGCGTAGTCAGCCAATGTTGCGCTCCCGTCGAAATGCGGAGGCGGGGAGGGAATATCCGTCAAGCAATAAGGGCAGTCGTTGGCCGGGTCGGCATCGTAATTGGTGCCCGTCTGGGCGCTGGTCAACAGTGCTCCGCAGCCGGGGCAGCGATAAGCATACGTCGTACCTGTAGGCAATCGCCAGCGGTTGAGCACCGACATGGTACGCCGGGCACTGGCTCCGGGTATCACCGTGTCGTCAACGAACCCGCCGGGCAAGACGCGCCCGACCAGGAACCTGCCGTAGCCTCTCGAGGCGGGGTTCGGTTCAACTGGATCGGGCAGCAAATCGCCATTGTGGTCGCGCCATGTCTGCCCGCTTTTGGGCACCCGTATGCGGCTGCACAACCACGCGGCATCCGCGGGCTGGACCTGTTCGCCGATGGGGCCGTGATGAGCGGGGAGCGGAACGCCCACCCCGCCCGGGTGGCTGGCCGCCGGCAGTCCGTCCATGGCATTGCCCGAGCTGTTTATGTTGTACCGCCACACGAACTCCCCGGCATTGCGGAACAGCACCCTGGTGTGGCCGATGCCCACCGCCTGGTACGGTATGCGGTAGTGGTGCTGGATGGGCGTGCCGGTTTCCACCACCAGGCCCGTGACACCGTCACAGATGACGTTTGAGCCGTTTGCCTGTGCTGTCAGGTACAGGCTGCGACTTTGCAAGATCGGGTCGCCCCAGTTCACCGGCAAGCCCGCCACGAAATTAACCCCGGCCGGGGGAGCCGCCTCCGAGGTGTTAGGTATTATCACCGAATTGGAGTGCACGGTAAACTCGGCGGCGAAGCTGGGAGCGCCGACCGGGATGAGGAAGCGGAAGGCACCCGTCGCCGTGTACTCGTCGCTTCCCAGGGTCGGGTTGTTGTCATAGTCAAGCCCGTCCAGGTCGCTGTAGACCTGGCAACGGCCCGTGACGGCGCTGTAGCGAATCTGGACGACCTCGCCGTCGGTCACGCGGAAGGGGCATGGTGCAATCTCAAAGCCGGAGGGCACCGTGCCGCTGGTCAACCCCATCGTGGCTGCTACCCGTCCCACGCCGGGAGCGGAAAACAGGAAGCGGATGTGGTCGCCGGCTGCCCAGTGGGTGCCTGTGCCGGCGGCCCGCGGATAGACGCGGTCGCGGCGCTGGAAGGGCCGTCCTACCACCGCCAGGTACTGCATTACGCCGTTGCCGTCGGCGTACTGTATGTCACAGGCGCCGGCGGCGGTGTCAGCGGTGCTGACTATGCGCTGGGAAGCTGCGCCTGGTCCCACCTGCACAAGCGTCACGGTGCCGCCGTGGCTGTTCCACGGGTCAGGGCAGGTGCCCGCAGTCAATGATGAGTAGCCGCACTGCGGGCACACGTACGGTCCGTGGATGCAGCTTTCGTTCCACTGGTACGTGGCATCGGTGGCAGCCCCCTTGTATACCCGCACTTCCTGCTGGGCCGCTGCACTCACCGCCAATGTCACGGCCAGCACAACCAGTGCGCAGTATATAAGTGCAGACTTGTTATTGCAGCAACCCATATGTATCTACCCCTCGGTCAGCGCGATCATCGCTCTCCAGGATTTGAGAAAATTCATTAGTACCGCTCTGCGTAAGTCGGTTGGTTCAACGGTTCGGGCCAATCGTCGTCCCACGGATCCGGTATCACGCGGAAGTTATCAATGGTCGGGTCGGCTCCCGGCGGGCCTGATGTTCCAGGGATCACCTCAAACACCTCGCTGGACAGCGAGGTAGCCGGCGAGAGGTTGTCCAGGTTGGTGTGCGTCAAGTTCTCGGTCATTGCCGCGTAGTTGGTTATCAGGTAGTTGCCGCTCAGCAGCCGCTTGGCGCAAACCGGGTAGAAGCGCTTGGGATAAGCCGCGCCGCTGGGCGTGTAGATGGTGGCCAACGGACGCAACAGCTCGTCGCCGGTCAGGTACTGGCCGTTGGCATTGGGTATTGCCCCGTAGGTGCCGTCAGGCCCGGGCAGGTAGTCATAGTGGGAAGCGGTAAACACAAAGCTCATGCCGTCAGGCCCGCCACCGTCAACCAGACCCCACGCACCACCGCTGTAGGTCATGGACCACTCGAACACGCCGTCTTCGCTTATCACGGAGGCAGTGGGAGAGGGTATGGCCATTGCCCGCCCGCGATACTGGGAGGCAACTACGCAAACGTAGATGGTATCCCCCTGCCAGAAATACTCAACGTGGCGGATGTTAGCAAACAGCAAGGGATTGTAACGGTCGTCGGCAGTGCCGAATATGGTATCAGGGCCTGCATCACAATATATCCACGTCCACGGCGCCCAAGTGGGCATCGCCCCGGGGATTCCGGCTGCGGCACTGGGAGTTATGTCCGTCGGCGCCGGGTTTATCCGCTTGCTGCCCGCCTCAACGATAATAAGCTGCTGGAGGTTGCTGGCAGCGCACAGGTAGCCGATTACCATGCGATTGCCGCCCAAGCCGGGCATGGTGTCCCATATCGGCTGGGCCCGCGTGTACTTGACCCGTTGCGGCCTGGCGATACCGGCAAACTTGGCGTAGCTGGGTGTCAGCGCCAAGACTGCGTGGCTTTGCCCGCCGGAGGGCAGGTAAGTTGTTATCACGTCGATTACACGGTAATTGCCGGTGTCCGCAATCACGGTGTGTGTCTCGCCGGTCGCCGGGTCCACGTAGCGGTACGCATCGGCCGGCTCGCTGAGGTGGAGGTTGTAATTGGCGGGGCTGGTATAGTAATCGAAGCCGTTGGCGTCCAGCGGCCACAGTTGATTGCCATCCCGATCGATTTCAATGACGCGGTTGTTGCCCGTGTCCACCACCAGGATGGTGTTGCTGCGCGGCAGCACGGTGGCCTTGGCCGGCCGGTTGAAGGGGCGGGTGATGTAACCTTCGGGGCCGGTTTCTCCGAAGTTGCTGACACGGCTGCCTGTACATACCCACACCCGTCGTGCCCCCACGGTCTCCACCAGGCGCGTGTTGTCGCAGATGAGCGTGCGGGCCGGCCGCATCTGGCTCACGTACCCACCCACTACCGGCGCCATCGTCGGACCGCCGCTCGTGCGGGCCTGGGCGCCGAGGACCACTCCGTCATCACTGACGGCGGCCGCGCCGGTCGGTACCGCCACTTGCGGCCCGCTCGGCCCCAACCCCAAGGGGGCGGTTATCTTGTCCAAGAAACCCTTGACATACTTGCGGACAGGATCCCAGAGCACTGACAGCAATGTGGCCGACGGTTCGCGCAGCCCGTCGGCGGAGATGAATGCCCCGGTGCCGGGGTCCCATGCTCCCTCGGTGCCCAGCACGACCGAATTGTGTCCCACCGCGACCGCGCTCTTGCTCAGGCCGAAGCCGTTCTTGTTGCCCAGGCCTTGAGCCAGCCCGCGGCCGATGGGCACCTGGTGCCGCTCGCGGGCGATCGCCAGCGACGGATCGGGCACGGTGACGTACGCGGCATCCGCTTCGCTCCAGCCCGTGTAGCTGACTACCACATCGCGGCCGGAAACACGCTCCAGCGGAGGATCGAATACACCGTTGGCATTGATATCAACCCACGCATCCGCCAGGTCGAGCCAGCCGTTGGGCAGCAGGACATTGCCGCCGTAAGTAACCGTGGCTTCGCCGGGCAACCATCCGTTGACCGGAGTTCCATCAGGCAGTGTCACGGTGACGGACGCCAACTGGACGGGATAATAGCGCAGCTTTATCATCCCGGGGATGTAGGCCCAGCGCAGCGTGGGTGGCACCACGTGCAACTCGGTGTAAGGCCCGCCGCCGGTGATGTCACTCCATATCACTTCCACGGCCTTGCCGTCAATCGGATTGAGCGGAGCGTCCGGGGCCGGGCCGTCACCGGCGTCGTCGGTTACGTCCTGTGCCCACTGGGGCAGGAAGCGCAGGGTGCGCGTGCTGTAATCCACGTCATAAGCCGTTGCAGGTACTGCCACTCCCGATTCGATTATTGTCACCGACGGCGGGGCAGCGCGGCTGAGGCTGAGGGAGTCCGGCATCCCGGGGCCGAGGTGGACGAACAGGTCCGGCTTGGTTTTCAGCCCGTAGACGCCGCTGGCAGGCTCCGGCATGCGGGGAGCCGTCGTCCGCGCCCTGCGCGCTATCGCGGCCACGACGGTGTCATGCATGAGGGCGGGCGCCGACTGGCAGGTAGCGCTCTGCCCCTGAATATCCACAGGAGCATTGGACGCGTAGATGGGCGGTGCCGCCGTGAGCGGATTCCAGGCGAATTCATCGCCCCCGTCCCAGGTGTTGCGCAGGTAGACGGTGGCATTGGGCAGCGGCGTCCCCGCAGGCGGCGGGATGGGGTAAGCACTGCCGGGCGGTAGGGACCAGGTTGAGGAGGCCCAATCCATGTCGGCAAGATCGGAGGCCGAGACCACGACCTGCCGGCGCGTGGCTGCAGGTGTGACCCGGCGCTGGTCAGCCGGCAACTGACGCTTCCACAACACCGGCCCGGGCAGGTGCACGGTATCAGTGTAAGACTGGCCGCCGGAGGTATAGGTTACGTCCACGTCGCAGCCGGTTTGCAGGTTCAGCGGGTTGTCGTCCGGTGGATTGCCAACAGACAGCGTCGCCAGGAACTCGCGCACGGCACTTACCCCGCTGCCGTTGATGGTGTTGAACCACGCATAGCGGCCGCCGACCCCGATACCGCTGGTATTGACTGCCACGGCAGTGGTGCCGTCACTGGTACGCACGGCCGATAGGCCCGTGGTGCCGACACGGCTTAGCCGGGCCATGTAGTAGGCATCATTGAGCAGGTAGCGGCCTGTCGCCGGATCCTGCGGCGTGGGCACCAGGCAGAACTCTCCACCGCCGGCGCGGTTGAAGGTGTCGGCCCAGCCGTCGGTTTCAATAGTCGAGGTGGCCGCGTTCCACACGTGCCATACCGGCGTCGCACACAGCACAGCCGCTTCCAGCGGCGTGCCATCCGCCCGCCGCGCCTGTGATGTTATCACCGGGATAGAGCCGGGCGCCAGCGGGTTTTCACGCCGCGCCGAATCAGCCACCCATTCCGGCTCCTGGAAGGGCGGCAGGCTCCGCTGGTACTCGGGAACGGCGTCAACGCTGCCGTCCTGGTCGGTGTCGGCGTCAGGATAGACCCAGCGCGCCGGCCCGGACGTGTCCAGGAGCCTGATACAGAACACGCGGCCGTAACTGCACTGGTCGGCACCGCTGCCCAGCGTCGCCGTGTCGCGCTCGGAGGCAAGCAGGTAGACCCAGCCCTTGTGCACGACAGGGGTGGAAAGATCAACCAGTTCCGAGCTGCCGTCGGATCCGGTCAGGCTGGTGCCGTCCCAGTCGAAATCGTAAGAGGGGACGACCTGGCTCCACACGACACTGCCGGCCACGTTGTAAGGGGCGGGCATGGCACCCAGCACCGCCTGGTCCACCAGCCCGTTGAAGGCTACCAGCCGTCCGCTGCCCGAGCCCCCCAGGTCCACCAGGCTGACCAGGACGATGGGCACTTGCACCGGGGCGCCACCGCTTGTGGTCATGGGCAGCGTGACGACAGCGGGTGAACTGCCGCGGGGGCTGGCAGTCCCGGGGGCCACGGTAGCGAGGTCAACCGCCCAGATCATGTCGTAAGGCAGGCCGTCGGAATAATCGGCCAGTCCATCGTCAGGCTGACCGTCGCCATCCAGGTCGCGGGCGGGATTTGCATCGAAACACAGCA
>JALGVG010000069.1 GCA_029819875.1 Candidatus Zipacnadia bacterium
GACGGTCCATATCAGGGGCTTCAGTCGCAGTGCGGTGCGCTTGATGATGCTGCGCCACGAATAGCAATGCTTGTAGATCCATTCCAGCCCCGCCTCCAGCTTCTCGATGCTCAACTTCCGCGGCCGGAAACACACGTGGTTGCCGTTGTATTTCCGCCAGTCGCGTTCAATTATCCGCCCCTCTTGCTCGACTTGTTCATAGAAGCGAGTGCCCGGCAGCGGGGTAAGTATCGAGAACTGCGGCACGTCGATCTGCGTGTCATCCACAAACTGCGCCGCCCGCTCGAAAACACTTTCGTCGTCGTCGTCCAACCCGAACATGAACGCGCCCACGATCGCTATCCCGTTATCATGCAGCCGCTTTATCAGCTCCTTGTACTTGGTTACCACGTTCACCTTCTTGCCGATCGCAGCCAGGTTACTCACTGAGAGCGTCTCCAACCCCACAAACAGCGCCTTGCAGCCGGCCGAGGCCGCCTTGCGTATCAGTTCCGGGGTCTTAAGCATGCTCGCCGACGCTTGGGCGAAGAAACCGCGCTTGAATTCTTTCAGTTGTGCAAACAGCTCTTCGGCATACACCGGGTTGCCCATGATATTATCGTCCACGAAGATAAGCGCAGGCTTGCCCCGCAGGTGGCTGACCTCCGCCATCACCTCGTCAACCGGCCGGCATCGGTAGGTGCGGCCGAAGAAAGTAGAAACGGTGCAAAATGAACAATTGTATGGGCATCCCCGCGTCGCCTGAAGGGAATCGCCGGCCAGGTACCGGCGCAGGTCCAGCAAGTCCCGCCTCGGCTCAGGGAGCCCCGCCAGGTCCACGAAATGATCGTTGCGATATATCTTCTGCAGCTCGCCCCTCTGAAAGTCGTCCAGTAACCTTTGCCACACCCCTTCGGCCTCTCCAATCACCACTGCGTCCACGTGCTGAAGTGCCTCGTGCGGCAGCGCCGAGGCGTGCATGCCCCCCATCACCACGGTAATCCCGCGCTCGCGGAACCGATCCGCAATCTCGTACGCCCGGGGAGCTGCCGAGGTCATTGCTGTCAGCCCCACCAAGTCGACATCACGGTCAAAATCCACCGGCTCGAGGGCTTCATCAGTAATTGAAACATTTATCGAGGGTGGTGTCAGCGCCGCAATCAACATCAACCCCAGCGGTGGAAATATGCCCTTTTGGGCAGGTTTAGCCGACTCGCCTTCACTTCTACTGCCGTCCGGTGCTATCAAGTATACGTCCATCGTGCATCGCCCCTTGCCGGCCGTCTCCTGGACGGACCACGCTGTTTCGCTCGCCACAACGCCTGCTGCTCTCCACCGTGCCCGATCCACCACCATCGCCTGCCGGCTGGATCTAGCCGCACGGCTGTAGCTGCCCTGCCTGCTGTTCTGCTACATTATTTCCTGCAGCCGCAAACGCGCCTGTTGTGCGTAAGGTTGTAAATTGGGGTATTTGTTCAGCAATGTGTGGTATCGTGTTTGTGCTGCCTCCGTCTCGCCTTGTTGCTGATATAGTTTTCCTGCCTCCAGCAACGCAGATGCAGCAGCCGCGCCACTATACAACGTGCTAATCTTATCATATTCTGCCGCTGCCTGCAACCACTGGCCTGCCGCCGCGTAACAGCGGGCAAGCTGGCGCCGCAACTGCAGGCCCGTATCACCCTGCGCCAGTCGCACTGCTCTTTGCAGCGTTGCTATGGCCTGCGAAGTCCGCCCGAGCTGCTCCTGGGCTGTGGCCAGCCCCGCCAGGGCAGAAAGCGGAACCTGCTCGTCGCTTAACCCCTCGATCGCATCAGCGAACGCCTCCCGTGCTGTTTCCACCTCCCCTGTCTTCATTGCCACGCGCCCCAAAAGGATCAGAGCATGGACCCGTGGCCTTGTATCGGCTAACCTCTCCAGGAAGGGGAGCAATACATCCTGCGCCCCCGCGTAGTCCTTCCTGTTATCCAGCAGTTGCGCCGCCTGGTAGCGCGCATCGGCCTCCGCCGCCGGCTCCAACCGGCCTTCCAGGGCTGCCATAAACTGGTCTGCAGCCGCCTCGCTGCGCCCCATCCGCAGCAGGCACCAGCCTAGTTTGTAATGCGCTATCGGCGCAACATCGCTGGCAGGGTGATGTTCCAACAGGTATTCATAGCAAGCCGCTGCCTCCGCGTAACGGCCGGTTTCGAAATACTGCTCGGCCACCTTCGCTTCCGCCGCCGCCAACAACTCCACCATCTGCTGCGCAGGTGCATGCTCCTCCACTTGCACGAGCTGGCTCCACGCCTCCGCGGTATCCCCCCGCCGCAGGGCGATCAAGCCCAGTTGATATGTGGCCCAGGGGGTCACCGTTCCGCGCACGTCGGCGTCCAGCGCCTTTTCGCAAAGCTCGTAGGCCGCCTGCAGGTCGCCTGCCTCGTACTCGGCACTCGCCACGTCAAGCAGTGCTGTTGCCAGGTGCTGGTCCGCAGGCAGCGCCCTTGCATACTGCTCCACTGTCTGACGTGCCTCCTGCAACCTGCCTGCTTCCAGGTGCGTGGCCACAATCAGGCGGTATGCCTGGGAGGCCGCCGCGGATTCGGCGAACCTGGATATCACCTCTTCCCAGGTCGCCAGCGCCGCCTGGCTGTCGCCTTGCTTTTTCAGGCACTGCCCCACGGCAAGCAGCGCCTCGGGAACGGTGGCCGCTTGTGGGCGCGCTGCTATACTGGCCCGCAGACAGCGGGTGGCCTCCTGGAACCGTGACACACTCAAGTACATCCTGCCCGCCTCATACAAGGCGTGCGCGCCCAGGTCGTCATGCGCATGGCGCCTGGCTATCTCCTCGGCCGCGGCAGCATTGTCCGCCGATGCCTGCTGCATGTTCGCAACCACAATCAGCCCCAGTTTGGCCTCGTCACGAATGATCGACCGCTTGCTCAGCGTGGCCGCCTTTGCGTACCAGCTTTGTGCCGCCTCGTACTTGCCTTCCGTGCAGTACCCGTCGCCCAGCCGCAGGGCGGCGCATGCCGCAACCTCCGGCTCGGCATCCGCTGCCAGTTTCAGGTAGATCTGGCGCGCCGCTTGTGCCTGATTCAATGCTTCGTAGCACAGTGCCAGGCCATAGCGGGCTTGTTCATACTCCGCGGCGGTCTGCGGTACGTTGGCATAGTCTCTGCTGGCGGCCTCGTATTCCCCCAACAGGTATTCGCATTCGGCGCTGTGCAACCGCGCCGCCAGCGCGTTCTTGCCTCCGGCCGCCGCAATTTGGGCGAACAGGTCTCTGGCTTGCTGAAGTCGGCCGGCCTGCCGGCAGGCGAATGCCAATCCCCACCGCGCCTGCTGTGCAAAGGAAGACTGCGGGAAATCGGCCAGCACTCGCTCGTACAGCTCGATCGCCCGTTGCGGCTGACCTTGCGCACTCAACACGCCGGCCAGCAAGTACGTGCACTCCGCGGCCAGCTCGTGTTGCGGATATTTGTCGAGAAACTGCTCCAAGGCCGCGGCCGCCGACTGATTTTGGCCGGTTTCCAGGTAAGCCCGGGCGATCGAATACAGCCCGAACGGTGCTGTCTCCTCGCTGAGGCCCCATTGCAGAGCCTGCTTGTAGGCCCCGATCGCCTCCGTGTACTTGCCCTGCTGGTAGAGGCTCTCCCCGTACCAATACTCGGCCTCGGCGCGCAGCGGGCTGTCGGCGAATTCGTCCACGAAGCGCTTGTAAGCCTCGGCCGCCGCCGCATAGTTGCCCGCTTGGTACGCCTCCACCGCCGCCCGCAACAAGGTCTCTGCCCTGCCAGGGCTGGTTCCTGGAGCCGTCGGGCCGCCTGCTGCACCCCATGCTGCCATCGCCGCTAGCGCCCAGGCCACTACTGCCGTCAACAGGATGTATTTCAAGCTCGCGATTGTCTGCATCACAATTATTAGACAATCCACGTCCGCCAAGGTGTCTTGTCATTGGCCGCCGGTGCCGCCCTCCACGCCGGCAATGAGCGTATTGCCCTCGTCGGCTACCCTCGCAGGCCCCCGGAGCGGACCATTCTTCACATTGCGGAAGGAGTTTACATGTCGCTAAAGAAAGTATATCATACTGCGCATAAAACGCCGGGCTTGGAGGTGGGGCAATTGGCCAAGCTGGCAGCAACCAAGGGCAAGCGCACCAGTTGGATACCCATTGTTGCGGTGGTACTGGCCGCCGCGGTGGTCGCAGCCGTCGCCACCTGGTACTTCCTTCTGCGTCCAACACCTGAAAAAACGATGGCAAAGTACGTGAAGGCCACCATAGCCGGCGATCAGCAAGCCGTGATAGCTTGCTTTGACAGTCGGACCCGCACCGCCCTGCAGAAACTCGGTGCTCAACAGATGCAGATGATGGCGCCTCCTGCGGGCCTTGCGGACCTCAAGTACACGGTCGGCAAGGCCAAGATCAACGGTGCCCGCGCTGAAGTGCCGCTCACCATCTCTCTTTCCCAGGCTCAGGCCAAAACCGCCGGCCTCAGTAACGTCACCGTAACTTACGTCCTGGTCAAGGAAGACGGCACGTGGGTGATTGACATCAGCCAGACCGCCCAGGCGATGTTCCGCGGGATGGGCGGTTTTGGCGTCCGGTAACCGTGTCGTGCCGGCTCACTAAACGGAGGTGGGGGGAATGAACCACGAACGTGCAGGCGAACACGGCGAGCAGTTGCCGCCGCCCGATGCCCAGCCGCCTGCGGGGACGGCTGGTCCCGCGGCGACGGCCTCGGGCCGACCCCGGCGTCGCTGGCTTTGGGTGCTGGCTGTCCTCATCGTTGCTGCAGTAGGCGGCATCACGGTGCTAAGGCCGTGGACGCGCCCGCAGCCCTACACGTTGTTGCAGGAGATGGTGGCCGCCATCAACAACGCCGATACCGTGCAGGCTCACGGCACGTACCTGGCGGACATAACGATGGGAGCCATCCAGCAGAAGGTGAGTATGCCGTTCAGCGTGGCCTTCCAGGCACCTAATCTGCTGTCTATTGAGCAGGGCGAAGGGTTGCAGCATTTCAAGCTGGTGTGCGATGGTCATGACATGTACTTCGAGGTGCCCGTCTTTGGCATGGTGGTCAAATGCCCTGCAGTCGCTGACGTCCGCGACATGGACCTTTCCAAGGTGGGAGGCCTCGCCTCGCCGGACACGCAGCAAGGCCTGCTGATGCTTATCCCTCGGCACTTCGACATGGACAACGTGGTGGAAGCTGCCGCCGGCTTCGACGAGACGAACGAGTGGTTGGCCTCCTTGAACCAGCCCAAGGGCTGTCTGCCCGTGACCGTGCACATCAAACAAGGTCCGGCCGTCGTACTGTGGATAGACACCAAAACCAAGCACTTGCGTCAGGCGGCCCTGCAGATGGGGAGCTCAGAGATACTGAAACAAGCGGGCCTGGATGAAATGACCAAGCAATTAGGCGGGGTGGGGGGCGCTTCCGGAGCGCGTGACGAGACGGACGAAATGATGAAACAATTCATTGAGGCAATGAAAGACATCGAAATCGGCATTTGCATGACCGTAGACGATCTGGCGATCGACCAGCCTGTCTCCCCCGAGGCGTTCGCCTACCGGCCGACCAAGGACGAGCGCGTTATCACCGCCCAAAGCCTCGACGATCTTTCCGACGCGATAATGACGGGGATGCGTGGCAGCGTCGAAGAGACCGCGACCCGAACATCTGGCACGCACAACGAGCGTGCTACCCTCAAGGGCAAGAAACCACCCTCCTTCACTGCTTACAATCTCAAGGGCAAGGCGGTCAAGATTACCGCGTTCAAGGGCAAGCCTGTTGTGCTTGACATCTGGACGACCTGGTGCGGGCCGTGTCGCAAGGAGCTTCCCATCCTCGATGAAATATATACCAAGCTCAAGTCAAAGGGCCTTCGGGTGGTGGCCGTTTCCTGCGACATGAGCAAGGACGATGTCGCCGCCTTCTTGCGCGAGCACCCCGTCAGCTTCACCGTGCTGTGGCTGGACCCGACGAGCACCGAAGGCCGCCGTATGTCGGAAGCCTACAAGCTGACTGCCATCCCGCGCACTCTCTACATCGGCCGTGACTGGATCATCAAGGAAGACACCGTGGGGCTGCACCCCAAGTCAGCCATCCTGGAAGCCATCGCCCGGCTGGGAATTGACGTCAGCGCGGCCCGCTGATAAGTTCCCATCCCACCGGCCGGCCGATTGCCCCCTGCGATACGGCTGAAGGCTGCACTGCCGGCCGGTTCGCTTGCCGGGTTCGTTACGCGCCGCTATCGGCCCGCTCCGGGGGGTGGTGCCATTGGAGCAGGTGGTCGGGGCGGCATCCCCGGCGGCGGAGGCGGCGGCTCGACAATGAACCGCGTTTGCTTTTCCAGCCTCAAGCTGGCTGCATCAAACTTGTACAGTACGCCGTTTTGAACGACGTATATCTTGCCCCCCGCTACCGCGATTGCCGGCACCTGGTACATCATCACGCCCGGCTGCATCATCATCGGCCCGGGCCAGCCGGGGAACATCCTCGGACCTGCCATCGGCCCAGGTCCTCCTGCTGGCATCGGAACCGGCGCACGTTGCACGGGCTGAGGTGCGGGCGGAGCCGGCGGACGGTCTCCACCTTCGGTCCATCCTGTTGCGGTGAACAGGATACATGTGATAACAATCGCCCCGCTTATTGCCCAATACCGCCTCATGTTCCTTCGCCCCCTTGCAATAGTCATTGTCAAACGGTATGGCAATTATATCACCTCCCCCCTTCAGCGCAAGTGCACTGGCCGGCTTGAAGGCTGCAAACCTGCCAGCTTTGCCCGCGGCAGGGTGAAAGGCCTCCTGCCGCTTTATGGCGGCGCGTTGCTTGACTTGCCGTGTTCATTAACATTATAATCGGTATTGCTTGTTATCTCCGTTTGTTTGCGTTGACAAGGAGGGACAGTGGTGGTAGACGAGTTGGGCAACCAAGTACAAGATGCCACGCAGCCGACCTCCGCTGGGGCCGCCCAACGCCAGGCCGCGGAGGAGGAGGGGCCGCGCGCTCTCTCCGCGCGCAAACCGGGAGTCGTGGGCCGCTTTCTTAACACTTGCCGCAACCTGGTGGCGGGGATAGCTGCTCCCCGCTGGGACCTGCGCACGTTCCTGTACGGCCTTATCGCACTACTTATCCTTGTTCTGTTCATTCACAACTGGGCGCCGGTAAGAATCGACCTGCTGGGCTGGAAGTTCCAGTTGCCTATGCCTGTCTTCTTTCTCATCAACCTGGCTCTTGGTGCCTTGTTATTGCGTCTGTGGCAGATTTACGGGCCTGATGGGCACGAGGAGACGCAGTAGGGACAACCAACTTCACGGCCGGAAGGATATTTGAGCATGTCTAGGCGGATACATGCCGCCATCGTGGGGGCTATTATCCCCTATCTGTTGATATCGGGATCTGAACGAGCTACTCTGCGCACCACCGTCTATCTCAACGGCTCGGGCAAACGCACCATTGAGGCGGTTACCACCCCGGACCGCCAGACGGAAATTGCACGGTGGCTGCGCGACAGCGGTATCGGGTCGGAACCTGTAGTCATTGTCCACAAGCCGGGTGCAGATACCGTCACCATCCGACGCAGCCGGGTGGCGGCCAACTTCCAGCAACTCGGCCAGCAGGTGCGTCTTTATATCCAGGACATCCTTCAGTCGCCCCTGACGATATATACCTACTACCGTTGGTCCGAGGAACTTGAAATCAAGTGGGACCCCGCTACCAAGATCGAGCTGGCAGGGCAGCCGCAGGCATACTTCAACTACGAGCTGTCCCTGCCCGGGCGCGTCTTACCCGACACCCTGCAGCCCGCCAACGGCGAGGTGGACCGCGGGAAAGTGACCTGGCGGCTCTCCTCCGCTGTCTCCCAGTACACCATACAAGCAACCTCGCGGACCATCCGCTGGGGCTACCTGCTCTTGGTGCTGTACATTCTGGCTTTCGTTACATACCGTGTGGCGGTCTACATTGATCGCATGCTGGCTTACCGACCACGTAAGATATAGAGGTGGCCTTGACCCTGGCACCAGCCGGACGACACCCCCTCCCCGCAAATAATTGTCATGGCCGCTCAACAAAGACTGACCATCGCTGGTGAACCTGAATGATTGACTTGCGCTCCGATGTCAAGACCCTGCCCACTGACCTTATGCGTCGTGCCATCATGGAAGCCGAGGTGGGCGATGATATGGCCGGCGAGGACCCGACCGTCAACGCGTTGGAGGCAGAAGCCGCCCGCTTGATGGGCAAGGAAGCAGCCCTGCTGGTGACCTCCGGCACTCAGGGCAACCTCGTCAGCATGATGGCACACACCCAGCCCGGCCAGAAGATCATCCTGCACAATGAAGCCCATCTGTTCCATTACGAGCGTGCCAGCCTGGCACGAATAGCCGGCTTGCTCGCTCACCCCCTGCCCGGCCGGTATGGCATCATGGACCCGGCGGATGTTGATGCCGCCATCTGGGAACCGGACCTGCACCGTGTCTCCACCGGCCTGGTGGCCCTGGAAAATACCCACAATCGCGCCGGCGGCACCTGCTGGACCGCTGAGCAGACCGCGGCGGTCTGCGAGGTTGCTCATGCCCACGGTGTGCCGGTGCACATTGACGGCGCCCGCATCTTCAATGCCGCCATAGCCCTCGGGGTGCCCGCTGCACAGCTTGCAGCTCCCGCCGATTCGATAACCTTCTGCTTCTCCAAGTCCCTCGGCGCTCCCATCGGCAGCATCGTTTGCGGCAGTGCCGAGTTCATTGACCGGGCACGGCAGGTGCGCAAGATTTTAGGGGGTGCAATGCGCCAGGCCGGCATCATCGCCGCACCGGCCTTGGTGGCCCTTAAGCATGAACTGCCCAGGCTTGCGGAGGATCACGAAAAGGCCAAGCGCATCGCCGCCACGCTGCATCAACTGCCCGGCGTCCAGCTAGATATCAATACGGTGCAAACCAACATCATCATCTTCAATCTGAAGCGCGATGACATGACCGCTGCCGACCTTTGCCGCCGCCTGTCATCGTATGGCATCAAGGCGGTGCCGCAGACCGAAACACGCATCCGCTTCGTCACCCACCGTGACATCAGCTTCGAGGATGTTGATACCGTGTGCTCGGCGCTGCGCGATATACTCTCTTAACGGTGTCTGAATTCGGATCCGGCCCGTGAAAAATATGCTTGAACGCACGTTTATCCATATCCCGAAGGTCGGCCCCGCCACCGAGCTGCGCCTATGGCAGACGGGCATCATGGATTGGCACCACGCCTGCGAGTGCCGCCGGCCGCCGCGCGGGTTTTCCTCCAACCGCTGGCGGCAGCTCCAGGATTTCTGCGAACAGTCACGCCGCCATCTATGGGCAGGGGAATATCGCCCCTTCGCACGCTCTCTGCCGGCCCGCGAACACTGGCGGGCGTGGCCCGACTTCAGGCAACGCTGCGCTTACCTGGACATCGAGACCACCGGCCTCGGCCCTTGGGCGCAAGTGACCGTGGTGGGGCTGTACGACGGGCTGCGCGTTCATACCTACATTGCCGGCGAAAACCTCGACCTCCTCCCCGAGCGGCTGGCCGAGTTCACGCTTCTGGTGACCTTCAATGGCGCAACCTTCGACCTGCCCATCTTGCGCCGTTGCTTCCCCGACTTGCCTCTCGACCAGTTGCACGTTGACTTGCGCTATCTGCTGCGGCGACTGGGCTTTGTGGGTGGCCTCAAGCACATTGAACGGCGCCTGGGCCTGGCGCGCGATGACGACATCGCCGACCTGGATGGCTTTGACGCGGTGCGATTGTGGCACGAATATCGAGCCGGCTCGGAGGAAGCCTTGCAACTGCTGGTCAAGTATAATGCCGCCGACATCCAGAACCTTGAACCACTGATGGAAATGGCATACGAGCGCAGTTGGGCACGACTGGCCCGCCCCCTGAGGGCTGCAACATGAGGGTTTAATGGCTATTATGTCACGCGTATTCACACCCCTGCGACGCTTCGTCGTCGCCGCTTTTTTGATGGACATGTGCTCCGGTGCCGTCGGCATCGGACTGCAGTTCATGGGCAAGCACCTGGGAGCCAGCCCCGTTCAGTTGGGCCTGATAGGCACCTGCGGCGCCGCTGCCTACACCGGCGCTTGCCTTGTCGCCGGCCGTCTCTCCGACCGCTTTGGACGCAAGCTGTCGCTCAGCCTTGCCACCGTGGGCGCCGCCTGTGGATGGCTGCTGATGGCCCATGCTTCAAACCCCTTCCAACTGATGGCTCTGGGAGCGTGGTCCATGGGCTGCATGGCGTTCTTTTGGCCTGCTTACCAGGCCTGGATGGCGGAAATCACGGTGGGCGGTCGTCACCAGTTAAACCGTAACATCGGCATGTTCAACGTCGCCTGGACGCTTGGGCTGGCCACCGGCCCCGTCCTCACCGGTGCCCTCTGGCCCCTGGGGCCTGCCGCCGTGTTCGGTGCCGTCATCGCCGCCGGTGCTTGTGCCCTGTTGTTGGTGCTTTCCACTCCCCAGCGGGTTGCCGGCGGTGGTATCGTTGACACAACCGAGGCCTACGACCGTGCCCATCCGCTCGCTGAACCCTTGTTGCGCCTGGCCTGGATTATCGGCTTTGCCGCCTGCGCCGTCGTTGCTCTCGTTTTCACAACCTTCCCCAACCTCGGCCTCACCATCGGCTACAGCCCCCTCGTGGTCGGCGTTTTGGTCGCATTTGTTCGCGTCGGCCAGTTCCTGACGTTTGTCATGGCCCGCCTCAGCGACCGGTGGCAGAATCGCAAGTGGCCGCTGGCTGCCGGCCCGACCCTGGCCGCGGTGGGCATGCTTGCCGCATTCGTGTTCGGCATAAAGCCCGTTTACGCCCTCGCCTTCATGCTATGCGGCGGCGCCCAGGCCATGGCCTTCGCCGCCAGCCAGTTTTATGCCCTCCACGGGCGCAGCGAAGGGCGCGGGCGCATGGCGGGGTTCCACGAGGCGGTCGTCGGGGCGGGCTATCTTTCAGGCCCCCTTGTCGGCGGCCCCGTCGCCCAGTACTTCACGCTCCGCACTCCCCTGCTTGCCGCGGTTTACGTCTACGTGGCCGCCCTCCTCGTTGCCTGGGCCGCGTGGCCTCGGCTGGTCCGCTTGCTTGCACCACAGGCAACTGCAACCAGGCTCCCTTCGACGAACATCCCGGCCTCACCCTGACACGGAGCAGGAAGCGGCCCTGCAGGTGGCTAACTATACCAGGATAGAACCCTATCCCAACC